>NQJI01000116.1 GCA_002256705.1 Methylococcaceae bacterium NSM2-1 | reverse complement strand
CAATAAAGTGACATTGTTCAAATCCTCGTGACTAGTGAGCTGTTCCGGTACAAATGGTAAGCTTTAGAAGCTTATATTGCCTTGTAACCAGATTTTCTGGGTATCAGTATTGTATTGATCCGCATCATAATAGGCATATTTCGCTAATAGCGAATAATGCTTGCCGAATTTCTTGAGCGCTGAAAAATCCCATTCCTTACCGTAATGAATATTCCCGGTGTCATCATAAAAATTATGGTAAATAGCGGATAATATTATGCTGTCGTTGTCCAGTTTTGCATTCATTGTACCAAATACATCACGAACCCCATTGTCAGCTGGAATCACAAATATGTCCGCCCAACCCTGGAACGCATGGTTTGTACCCAGTGGGGTAACAAATGTTTGATTTTTACCGGCCCCGTCTAGTTGCTCCATCGCGCCTTGAAAGGAGAACATATAAGCGGTAAAGCCGCCCATCAGATTGTAGCGGTTTACCGTGTAGTTTTTTGGGCTGTTTTGGAAATTCGATTGGATACTCCATTCGGCGGTGTAAAGAAAACTATAGTGTTCATGGAATTTCATGGGTTTTTCACTATTAACGAAGCGGAGACCGTAGCTCTGGTTTGATTTGAAATAAACGGCGTTTGCGCCTGGATCAGTAAAATCAAGCCAGTAACCATAACCGATCAGATTGCCGTAATCACCAAAATTATAATTGGCATTGACTATCGGTGCTGTAATGCCTTCGGTCGTGGCCGTGAACGTTTTTACCCTGCCGATATAACCGGCATTAATAGTCAGATTTTTAATCGATTTGTTGGTGATTAACGCTGAATCATAGGTCTGCTCTAGTTGACGCCAGCCCACGTTGCCGATAAATCGGTCGTCATCGAATTTGATGCGTTGCCTTCCTCCCTTAATAATTGTATCCGGTATACCGGCATAACTGAGCCATAGTTGATCAAGTTCGTTTTCGTAAGGATCAGGAATTGTGGAATATTGGGTTTTGTCGTTTCTTGTACTGTTGTAATCCGATTGCATGGCGTAGACGCCTTGGTATTCGGCATAGCCTTGGAGGCCATGAAATACCGGAGAAAGCAGACCTAATCGCAAGCGCACGGTATTGGCGTTGGCGGTTATTGGCTGTATTGCGACGGGTAGAGGTTTCCCATAAAGTTGTGGATTCGTGACGTTGTCCTGATTAACGTTTTCGTAACGATAGTTCAAATCAAATTTTACTGCACCCCCATTCCCGAACTTTAGTGCATCTTCGACAGATTTCGTAACATCATCAGCAAATGCATATGAAGTTGTTATATGAATACTCAATAGTGCAATGGGCAATACAATTATTTTTGATTTTTTTAGCATATAGCCCTCATGTATTTATTGAAATAAACTGTTTGTTCTTAGTAGTCGGTAGGTTGATAAATAACGTGCATCCACCTAATCCCCAGATACGCCTTTTGCTTATCCGGCTTACGTGTATTCGCAGCCCCATGTGGTCCGATTTGGCATAGCCATTCATGGCTTCTCGATTCGCTTCGCGCCCTAACGAGTCCGCCACAAATCAATCTTGAACAGATTTGCATTAACCCGAAGGGAGGCAGGTACGATAAGTAGGTAGTTAATAGTCTTTTAACAAAAATGCACCGCCTAGACACGAAGCTCGCAAAGATAAAAACACCACATTTATTTACGTCTTAACGTTTAAAAATGTTAAATGGCTTTTGAACGATTACTTAGCCTGTCGTGAATCCCTGCTGCATGACGAGTTGTGCAGATACCTATCCCCATTAGCACACGACGGACTGCACTTTCATCGATTTTTATGCAAACTTCATTTCATCCGGGGCGATACTATGATGGTGCCACACAACATTATTATGGATAACCCCTTTATTTTAAGTTGTCACTCGTTTCCTTCCGCGGTAGTTCAACAGTCACTGTGCCAGACAACAGATCTGCCAGAGTTGCTGCATCCAGCACTTGTAAATAGGCATCTCCGGCGCGTCCTAATAACTGCTTTAAACCGCAACCTGGTAGCAATCGGCAGTGTTGCTGGGCCGGATCAAAACATTCTACCCAGTTAAAATGACTTTCCATGCTGCGTACCACTTCACCAATGCTTATCATCTCCGGAGGATGCTGCAATGATAAGCCACCACCTTTACCACGTGTTGTTCTAACAAAACCTTTGCTACCCAGTTGATGAACAACTTTCACCAAATGATTTCTGGAAATATTATAAAAATCAGCTATTTCCGTAATAGTGGTCTGCCTGTTCGATGACATTGCCAGATAAATCAATACTCTGAGTGCGTAATCCGTATAGCTGGTAATTTGCATGTTGCTTGGTCCCTGAAAAAGAATTATAGTATAAGATGTATCAAGAATATATCTTTTAGTGAAATTGTATATTCTTAATAACTAATTTCTCTGAAATTATAGCGCAAGCCTGCCTTTCACAAGGGTGAGATGCGGTGTTGTCAGGATATCGCAGTAAAAGCTCAAATCGTTTAACGCGCAAGCAAGGATTATTATGTCTATTGTCGATAACGTCACGCCCGGCCAACAGTCACGGGCACTCTGGTTAAGCACGGTTGCCTTCACCACCTGTTTTGCAGTATGGACTATCTTTTCCATTATCGGGATACAAATTCAGAAAGACTTGGGTTTAAGCGAAACCGAATTCGGTTTATTGGTAGGCACACCTATTCTTTCCGGGTCGTTAATTCGATTGATACTGGGTATTTGGAGTGACCAGTATGGTGGCCGTATTGTTTATGCCATAGTTATGGTGACGGCGGCTATATCTACGTTTCTGCTGACTACGGTTGACACTTACCTTCTCTATTTGGTGGCCGCATTAGGTATCGGGGTTGCTGGTGGCTCGTTTGCCGTGGGTATCGCCTATACTTCGCGCTGGTTTCCTACAGAAAAGCAGGGCACTGCACTGGGTATTTTCGGTCTGGGCAACGTAGGCGCGGCAGTCACTAAATTCATAGCGCCTTTTGTGATGGTGGCTTTTGGCTGGCACGCCGTGGCGCAAATCTGGGGGGCGGCTTTGCTGTTGATGGCGGTAGTTTTCTGGTTTGTCAGTGAAGATGAACCGATGCTTAAAGCCAGACGCATATCGGGTGCCAAGCCCGATTCGTTTATGAAACAACTGGAACCGCTTAAAAATATACAGGTTTGGCGGTTTTCGCTGTATTACTTCTGCGTATTTGGTGCTTTTGTTGCATTGGCACTCTGGTTGCCTCGTTATCTGGTTGGCGCTTACGGCTTTGATATTAAAGCAGCGGGTATGCTGGCTGCGTCATATTCCATTTTTGCCAGTTTGTTTCGTGCACTGGGTGGCTGGTTATCTGACCGTTTTGGCGCACGGTTGATCATGTATTGGACGTTTATTGTTGCCGCCATTTGCACCTTTTTTCTGTCCTATCCGCCTACCGATTATGTGGTGCACGGGATCAAAGGCGACATCAGTTTTAGCCTGGCAATCGGCCCGGTGGGTTTTATCTTTCTGATGTCTGTGCTGGGTCTGTTTATGTCGTTTGGCAAGGCGGCAGTGTACAAACATATTCCGGTTTATTATCCCGGCAATGTCGGTGCAGTGGGCGGCGCGGTCGGTATGATCGGCGGTCTGGGCGGCTTCTTGTTGCCGTTGACATTCGGTATGTTGAACGATTTGACCGGTATCTGGAGCAGTTGTTTCATGTTGTTGTTCGTTCTGGTGATGATTGCTTTGACCTGGATGCACTTCTCCATTGTTCGCATGGAACGCCGCGTCGTACCTGAATTGGCAAAAATTTCCACCTACTTGCCGGAATTAAGTCATCCTTCTTCATTGGTACTTACTGACTGGAATCCCGAAGACCAAAGTTTTTGGGAAAAGACAGGCAAGCGCATTGCCACACGTAATTTGTGGATCAGCATTCCTGCCTTATTACTGTCATTCGCAGTATGGATGGTGTGGAGTGTAGTAGTCATCAATTTGCCCAGCATTGGCTTTAAATACACCACCGACCAGTTGTTTTGGCTGGCGGCTTTGCCTGGATTATCCGGAGCGACCTTACGGATTTTCTATTCATTCATGGTGCCGATTTTTGGCGGCCGTCGCTGGACGACTATCAGTACCGCCTCGTTGCTGTTGCCATCAGTCTGGATAGGTTTTGCGGTGCAAAATACGGAAACGCCGTACCTATTAATGGCCGTATTAGCCTTGTTGTGCGGTTTTGGCGGCGGTAACTTTGCTTCCAGTATGGCGAACATCAGCTTTTTCTATCCCCAGTCTCAAAAAGGGACCGCACTGGGATTGAATGCCGGATTGGGTAATCTGGGCGTCAGTACTGTGCAGTTCGTGGTGCCTCTGGTTATCGCTGCAAGTGTATTCGGCTCATGGGGCGGCGATCCACAACTCTGGGTTAAAGCCGAAGTGACTAAAAATATCTGGCTACAAAATGCCGGTTTTATCTGGGTGCCGTTCATTATTGCGACCAGCATAGCAGCCTGGTTCGGTATGAATGACATTGCCTCGGCCAAAGCGTCGTTTAAAGAGCAATCGATCATTTTCAAACGCAAGCACAATTGGTTGATGTGCTGGCTCTATACCGGGACTTTTGGTTCATTTATCGGTTATTCAGCGGGTTTACCGATGCTGATCAAGATTTTGTTTCCTGATGTTAATCCGACCCAGTACGCCTTTTTAGGTCCGCTGGTCGGGGCATTGGTAAGACCGGTAGGCGGTTGGCTGGCTGATAAATTGGGTGGTGCGCGGGTAACATTGTGGAACTTTGTCATTATGATAGCCGCGGTGTTTGGTGTATTGCACTTCATGCCTTCTGAAGGGAGCCTTGGCAATTTCTGGGGCTTTCTTGCGATGTTTATGCTGCTATTTATCACCACAGGTGTAGGCAACGGCTCCACTTTCCGTATGATTCCGGTTATTTTTATGACCGAGCGTTTATGTGCGGCGAAAGGACAAGCGGCGGAAGTGTTGGTTCAAGCAAGAAAAGACGCAGCAAAAGAAGCGGCGGCGGTGTTGGGCTTCAGTTCAGCGGTCGCGGCTTATGGCGCGTTTTTTATTCCCAAAAGTTACGGCACGGCTATCAGTATTACAGGCAGGCCGGATGCGGCGTTTTACTGCTTCATCTTTTTTTATATTACTTGTATCGCTATTACCTGGTTGAATTACGCGCGTAAAGAAGCAGCTATGCCATGTTGATTTCTTAGCCGACGCACTTATCATTAGGCATTGCATTTTTACCAAAGAGACTAAAATGAACAGAACCCTCCTTATCCTTTTTTTTGGCTTAATCGCGACTTTCGCCTTGGCAGAAGAGGTGGATAAAC
>NQJI01000115.1 GCA_002256705.1 Methylococcaceae bacterium NSM2-1 | reverse complement strand
CATCGGTGCCGCCGCTTAAGAATGTCCAGTATCCATTTAAGCCGTGTTGCTGGGCAGCAATAGCAAAAGCCAGGGCCATTTCCTGGTTACGGCCTCCGCGTCCATTGCCCTTCAAGGTAACGGTGGTTTCGCCACCCGCTATCAAGGCCAGCGGTTTGTCGATGCCATTGTCGATTAAGTGTTTTGCGTATCGTACCCATTTTTCGGCTTCATTTCTTGCTTCACCGCAAAGTTGCGCATTGTACAACTTTGCTTCGTAGCCCAGATTTTGGGCAGCTTTGAACGTTGCGTTGACGCTGATGGCATTGCTGCCGATTAATGTATAAGTGGTGTTTTTAAAAGCTTTATCGCCAGGTTTCGGTGTTTCCGGGACTTTGCCCAGTTTGCCCTGTTCCAAACGACGTTGAACATTGCCGGGGACTTTGTCCCAAATACCCTTGGTTGTAAAAACGGCAATGGCGTCGTCAAAAGTGCTGGGATCAGGGACGGTTGGTCCACTGGCAATAGCGCTTAAATCATCGCCTATTACATCCGATAAAATAAGCGCGTGCAAGTCCGCAGGTACTGCCAGTCTGGCCAAGCCACCCCCTTTTAACTGTGACAAATGTTTGCGTACACAGTTAATCTGGTTGATGGTCGCGCCAGAAGCGAGTAACAAATCGGTAGTGGCAATCTTTTCCTGTAGCGTAATCGAGTCGACAGGGCAGGGGATGAGCGCTGAACCGCCGCCGCTCACCAACACCAAAACCAGCTCATCCTGTTGTGCCTGAATTGCCCGCTCAGCACACTTTTTGGCGGCATCAAGGCCAGCCGCATCGGGCAGTGGATGCGAAGCTCCAATGACCTCAATATTATCAATGGCTATCACGTTTTCATAGTTGGTTACGGCAATACCAAAGCCCGACAGTAAATGCGCGGGGATGATTTCCTGGGCAGCTTTTGCCATAGCGCAAGCCGCTTTGCCAAATGCGATAAGATGGACTTTTGACCAATTACCTATACGCTTTTGGGCACTGTCATCCAGATTTAACAGGAATTCGATAGATTGATCGTTAGCAAAAAGACATCTTTTAACAGCCTGATAAGGGTCAGCCGCAGCGATACCCGCTTGAAAAATGCTCAAGGCATCTTTTCTTGATGACAAGGTTATTGGGTTTGCGGAATAGCTCATTGAGAAAGTTATTTATCAAGCCATTTCTTTAGCTAAGGCAAAGATGTTTTCGGCATCAAGAACCTGCTTGTTATCTTCAAATAATTTGGCAATACAAGCGCGATGTAAAGCCAGTTTTAACGCGCCGAAGCCGATTGCACCCCAGATGATCTTGCCATGGCGCAGGTTACCTTTATCCATCATATCTGTGCCACCAATGCCTAAAGGCGGCGTGGCATTGGCGTCGGCTATCATTTCAATACTGTTGTTATATTGCCACTGGTCAGCCGTGAGCAACTCAACACCTGCGGCGCCCGTCGCCAAAACAATATTGGCGTTTTCAATGGCCCTGGCTCTGGCATTGTTATCGAATGCTTCAACAGGGGTCAGGTCAACGCCAAAACGTGCCTTCATGTTGCCGCAGACTTGTACGGCACGCTCCATTTTTCGCGCAGTCAGCGATACACTTGCGCCTTCCAGAGCCAGCATAGCCGCTGCACGCTGTCCGACAGGGCCTGTACCCGCTAATACCACGGCTTTTTTACCGGCGAGTACGCCGCTGGATGCCAGTTTGGCAACGGCTGCCGCTGCGGTAGTGTTACTGCCGTTACTGTCCAGCATCACAGAGACTTGAAAACCGGGAAAAAAACAGCTTTGTACGGCAGTAAATAATTTCTGTCCGGCAACCATGTCGCTGCCGCCAACAAAAATGGCAGTATTTTTTTTATCTTTAGGTGCGCGGGTAAAAATTGCGCCTTCCACCAAACCCGTGACGTTTTCTGGTATCAGTCCCCCATGCCCGATAACATGATCTGCACCACCATCATAGCCTACAACCGTATCGAAAACGGATGGATGCGTGTCTGTGTCGAATTGGAATAGCAATTTTTTCATTAACTTGCCCGTTTGTATGCGTTAATGTGATGATTTTGTGCCGTATTATACCCGATAAAAAAAACTGTGCCGTGATTAAGCTGCACGCACAGGGGTGTTTTTACTGTGGCAGGAATGATACGATTGTGCCGATTGTCAGCTATTCGTTCACTGTGAAAGTAAATCTGTGAAGAGAGGGCTGCTCGGTTGTTACACCTGTTGTCGGGAATAACGATTGCCGATTATTAATGAGGCTTTATCTAAATAAGCCCTGTATACAATGAAATAAAAGGAGAACAAATGAAAACACCCGTTCATATAGCTGTTACCGGTGCGGCAGGGCAAATTAGTTATTCATTGCTTTTTCGTTTGGCAGCGGGTTCATTGCTAGGTCCTAAGCAGCCCATAGTCTTGCATTTGCTGGAAATCACACCGGCAATGAATGCTTTGCAGGGTGTCGTGATGGAGTTAAATGATTGTGCTAACCCCTTACTGCATAGAATTGAAATAACGGACGATCCTATGGTGGCATTCAGGAATGTTGATTATGCCTTCCTGGTGGGTGCGCGTCCAAGAGGACCGGGTATGGAGCGGAAAGATTTATTGGCTGTTAATGCGGAGATTTTTTCGGTACAAGGTAAGGCCTTGAATGCAGTAGCCAGCAGAGATGTAAAAGTGTTGGTAACAGGTAACCCTGCTAATACCAATGCCTTGATTGCTTTGAAAAACGCTCCTGATTTAAGTCCGGATAATTTTTCTTCAATGACCCGGTTGGATCATAATCGAGCGATAAGCCAGTTGGCTGAAAAATGCGGTGTTCTGACCACCGATATAAAAAATATGATTATCTGGGGTAATCATTCGACTACGCAATATCCTGATTTACATCATGCCAAGGTAAAGGGTCAAGATGCCTTGTCGCTGGTTGATCAAGCCTGGTTTGTTAATGAATTTATTCCTACCGTTCAGCAACGCGGTGCGGTCGTTATTAAAGCCAGAGGCCAGTCGAGCGCGGCATCCGCGGCTAATGCGGCTATTGATCAAATGAGAGATTGGACATTGGGTACCGAAGAAGGTGATTGGGTGAGTATGGGTGTGCTTTCTGACGGTAGTTATGGCATTGCCAAAGACTTGATTTATTCATTTCCGGTAACAGTAGTTGACGGCAAGGTGAGTATCGTAAAGGGCCTGGCTATAAATGAATTCAGTAAGCAAAGAATGAAGCTTACAGAAGCTGAGTTAAAAGATGAGAGGGATGCGGTTAAGCATTTGTTTTGAAGGATGTGAAGCGCGGTTTTATTTTATTAGGCACGGAACACGGTGCGGTTTGATTGCTTATTGTCAGCGGGTTAAAGTTGGATTGCCAAACAGCCGGCAACCCAATCCGTCATAAGCAATCAACAACCCACAATATTTTCACTGTTTTCAAGTGAGCTTATTAACTGAAGTTACGCAATGGCTAAGAAATTTTTACCACGAAGGCACGGAGAACACGAAGATTTAAAAGGCTAACTTATGGCATATAACTTTCAGCCAAGTTATCGACCTCTCGGGTAACCGTTATACCGAATATGGGAATACTTGGGCGCCCTCACAGTATAATTTTGGCGTGCCATCCTTCGACCAGCCCTTTAGTCCCGAGCGAAGCCGAAGGGTCAGGACGAACAGCATCAGTGTTTCAAATGCCAAAGTTATTTCATGCGCGTTCTTTATGAGAATCTATCATTTCATAATGGCTGAAGATTGCAGTCATCAGGACGCACTCAATAACTTCGTGTTCTTCGTGCCTTCGTGGTGTTTATGTGGCTTGCCTAAAACATCAGGTATTAAAATATAGCGTAAGAATGCGAAATATTGGCCTACTTGTCTGTTTATTTGCATTTGATTTTATTCCGGGTCAGTTTTGGGTGCAGCCCGGCAAATTTGTCCTAACGACGTTCTGCCTCAGACGCATCAACGTTAACATAGTGTGCAATTTTTAATGGCGTCGTCGCAAGTCCATGCGAGCTTGAACATTTTTCTGTCCACTGATTTTCCTGGGACGACCCTATTGCCTTTTCAATATCTTTACGAACAGTCCAGGCAACATCAAACCACCGATGACTGTTTCATAAACTGCTTTAATATCCGCATTAAATCACCTATAGGTTTTCTTTTGTAATGATTCATAATATCTTCAACTTTGTTGAAGACTTGATCATGCATGTGGATTTTTTGCTTCATGGAGGCTCTCCTCGTTTTAAATTACAGGGGTTAATAAGAACGATAACTGCGCATTTGTCCAACCAGGACGCCCTGGATTTCCACCTGGGCAGGATGGTAATGCATTGCTTCCATTTTGGAATTGGCCGGAATTAACAGGGTTTCGTGGGGGTACTGTTCAATAAATTTCAAGGTGGCTTCGGCTTTATCAACCAAGGCCACGACGATTTCGCCATTACGGGCATGGCAACGCTGTTCGATTACGACCCAATCACCGTCATAGATGCCTTCCTCAATCATTGAATCGCCTTTCACCTTGAGCACATAGCAAGGCTTGTCGGTTTTGATTTCATCGGGGATGTTCATATAGCGTACGTCTTCAATTGCCTCAATCGGCTTGCCGGCGGCAATCATGCCGACATAGCGTAGCGAGCTGGACGTTTGAGTGGTTTCCCGCGCGATTTTCTTGGCTCTTTCGGTTAAACGGATACCCCGGCGTTTACGATCCAGGGGTTCAATCAGGTCCGATTCGATCAAGCCTTGGATAAGGCGGTGCAGTGAACCACGTGACTTTAGTCCCAAAGCGGCGCACAACTCATCGAGGGTTGGCGGGTGTACAAAGATGTGTTGATTCTGTTGCAGAAAATCCATAATCTCTTTTTGTTTACGGCTTAGTGTGTTCATCTATATGTTCTCATTTTGTTTTCTAAAAACAATAGCACAGGATTTTAATAAGAACAATAGTAGAACAATTATTTTTTAAGTGGTAGCCTATGTGCAACGCATATCACTTATTTTTACCATCATGCACACCATACCGCCCTGCCAGATTGTTGGTTCAGAGGACCTGTTTAATCCAGGCCCCCTTGGACGCAACGTGTTTATACCTGCCGTCGATCGTGACGCCGTACCGGTCGATTTGTACATCTGCAAAGTCGTCGCGGGGTTTCCTTCGCCGGCGGATGACTATGTCGAAAAATCACTGGACTTGAATGAGTTGTTGATCAAACGACCGGCAGCGACTTTTTTTGTTCGTGTCGAAGGTGACTCGATGTTGGGAGACGGTATCCACCCCGATGATATTTTGGTAGTCGATCGCTCGTTAACCCCTGACGTCGGCAAAATTGTGGTGTGTGCTTTAAACGGTGAATTAACCGTGAAACGCCTGGCCCGGGAGGATCAACAATGGCGGCTGGTAGCTGCGAATCCGGATTATCCTGATATT
>NQJI01000014.1 GCA_002256705.1 Methylococcaceae bacterium NSM2-1 | reverse complement strand
AGATGACGGTATCGAAAAAATAATCGAGGCCCGTTGTATTATGTGTCATAACAAAGAAGCATCCGGTATACCCGATTTTACCGAGATTGAGGGATTAAAAGCCTATACTGCTCAGGATGAAGGGGCTACCTTCGCGTCTTTAACACGGGTTTCTCATATCCATTTGTTCGGCATCAGTTTCATTTTCATGTTTGTCGGTCTGATTTTTAGCTTTGCGGAAACGACAACAACGCAATACAAATGTATCGCCATCGGTATGCCTTACGTGTTTCTTATTGCTGATATAATGTCATGGTGGCTGACAAAAATTCACCCGATGTTTGCCTGGCTGGTTATTTTTGCCGGCATGGGCATGGGAATTTCATTTATGTTTATGTGGGTCACGTCTATTCTGGAAATGTGGCTGTTTAAACCGGTATTTATTAATGGGCTTGGTTCTCGCTATTTGCAATGGCGCGATAGTCCCGAAGCATCCATTGCAGACAGGATATGGGTAGTTATCAAGACGCTTGCGGGTCAGATTAAGCCCGCCGCCGCCTTTATAACAGAACAATGGTTAAAGCACGGCTGGCCAGTTATTAGGCGTTTATTTAAAAAGTATTTGTAGGTTGGATCATGACTGCATGGACAGATATCTTGCTCCCTGCAAAATCTGCATTTCCCACATTCCTGTGGGTTATGCAGGAGGTAGAGAAATGCAGGTGCAGCCTAGCGGTGTGCCGAAAGTTTGTATAATCATTCCACATAAACCTCCCAATTCCTCATGAAGAACATTAATGACAGAGTTGCTTTCATCGCATTCTATAGAATCAGCATTAAATCAATGTAATAACCCTGCACATATTTATATAGGCTATAGCGGTGGTGTGGACTCTCATGTGTTATTGCACTTGTGCGCATCAATAACAAAGTTTAAAGATAGAATCACTGCGGTTTATGTGCATCATGGCTTGCAGGCGGAAGCGGAATCCTGGGCAAGGCATTGCGAAAAAACAGCAAAAATCCTGGGGATTGATTTTATAGTATTACGGGTTAATGCCGTTGCAAGGCAGGGAGAAAGTCCTGAAGAAGCGGCCAGAAATGCGCGTTACTTGGCTTTAAAGTCATTAATCGGCGTTAATGATATGCTGATGGTTGCGCAACACAGGGACGATCAACTGGAAACGGTTTTATTGCAATTGTTACGCGGTGGTGGTTTGCGTGGATTATCGGCAATGCCGGAGATCATGGCTTTTGGTCAGGGTGTGATGCTGAGGCCGTTGCTAAATGTTTCAAAACTTGCTATTGACAATTATGCTCGGGTTCAGGGGTTAAGCTGGGTTGATGATCCCAGTAATCAGAGTCATGATTATGATCGCAATTTTTTGCGCAATGCGGTGCTGCCTTTATTAAAACAGCGTTGGCCAGCCTGTGATAAAACGGTAGCGCGTTCTGCCAGGCATTGTGCTGATGCACAGCTTGTGATCTCGGCACTTGCTGAAGAATTATTCCGCCGGGCCTTTAATGCAGTCGACAAGACGCTTTGCATCAGTCAGTTAGAGTCATACGAAGTTACCCAGCAGCCGCTTGTCATCAGGCAATGGTTTCAAGCACTAAACTTAAAAATGCCTGCGCAGGCGTTTGTTGAACGTTTGCAATCCGAGGTCATTTCGGCAAGGGAAGACAGTGATCCGGCATTATCAGTACAGGGCTATTGTGTGCGCCGTTATCGGGATAAGTTGTATTGCCTGAAACAAGCCGTGCCGGAAACATTGCGTGACATTATCTGGCCTGCGGGGCAAGCATCGATAAGGGTGTCTGATCATCAAACCTTGTCTTGTGCGCCGTCATCGGCGGGGATAGATCGTGAGCAGTGGCAGGATGCCAGCATTGTGTCAAAAGCCCGCAGTGGCGGGGAAAAAATTCGTTTGCCGGGGCGTAAAGACCATCATGCCCTGAAAAAGCTGTTTCAGGAGGCAGGTATTCCACCGTGGGAAAGAGAGACGATACCCTTGGTTTATCTGGATGATAAGCTGGCCGCTGTTGGCGATTTGTGGATAAGCGCAGATTTTTATAGTGAAAAAATGCAGGGCTGCATTAGTTTGTCCCTGCAAAGAGACGAAAGTTGAAAAGCTAAGGCTAAAAAAGTACAGGCTTTGAGTCTGCGTAGTAATCCCCCCGCTCCGTTTAATGTATGTTTTGTTTGGCCCTATATGAACTGTTGAGAACAAGGTTGCAAACCGCATCCAGCATAATAAACACACTTTACCACTTACGTTTTTCAACTTTTGTCTGAATAAAGACAATGACGACAAGCGCATTGTCGATTAAAATGAACAAGTTTTACTTAAACTGTCATCAGTTATCCTCTGAATTCCAAACCTTCTAAATGACAAAATACATTTTCATTACCGGCGGTGTTGTTTCATCGCTAGGCAAGGGCATTGCTGCATCGTCGCTTGCCGCTATTCTTGAGGCTCGCGGTCTCAAAGTCACTATGACCAAGCTGGATCCTTACATCAATCTTGATCCGGGCACTATGAGCCCCTTTCAACATGGGGAGGTATTTGTTACGGAAGATGGCGCTGAAACTGACCTGGACTTGGGTCATTATGAGCGGTTTCTTAAAACCACCATGGCCAAAAAGAATAATTTCACCACCGGTCAGGTTTATGACAGCGTGTTGCGCAGAGAACGCAAAGGTGAATATTTAGGCGCCACGGTTCAGGTTATTCCGCATATTACCGATGAAATAAAACGCCGGGTTTATCTTAGCGCCGAAGGCATGGACGTCGCTTTAATCGAGGTCGGCGGCACGGTCGGTGATATTGAATCACTGCCATTTCTGGAAGCCATCCGGCAGATGCGTTTTGAATTGGGTGTGGAAAGGTCGCTATTTATCCATTTAACGCTGGTTCCCTATATTCGTTCGGCGGGTGAAATCAAGACCAAACCCACTCAGCATTCGGTAAAAGAACTGCGTTCTATTGGCATACAGCCAGATATTCTGATTTGTCGTTCCGAACAAGCCATACCTGTCAGTGACCGCCGTAAGATTGCCTTGTTTACCAATGTCGAGGAAAAGGCTGTTATTTCTGCGATAGATGCAGATTCAATTTACCGGATTCCGCTGTTGCTGCACGAACAAGGTCTGGATAATATCGTGGTCAGTAAGTTGAGGCTGGACGTACCGCCTGCCGATTTAACGGAATGGAAGGCTGTTGTTGAGGCGCTGACGCATCCGGTTAGTGAGGTGACCATCGCCATCGTCGGCAAGTATGTCGATCATTCCGACGCCTATAAATCCCTGAATGAAGCCTTGATTCATGCCGGTATCCGTACCCGTACAAAGGTCAATATTAGCTATATTGATTCAGAAATCATAGAGGACGAAGGCGTTGCCAGGTTGAAAGATGTCGATGCAATTCTGGTGCCTGGCGGTTTTGGCGAACGTGGCGTGGAAGGCAAGATTGCATCAGTTCGCTATGCGCGGGAAAATAAAATCCCTTATCTGGGTATTTGTCTGGGGATGCAGGCGGCTGTTATTGAGTTTGCTCGTGATGTTGCCGGTCTGGAAGGTGCCCATAGCACAGAGTTTTTGCCTAAATCACCGCATCCTGTTATTGGCCTGATTACCGAATGGATGGCTGAAAGCGGTCAACTGGAAACCCGCGACGAAAATTCCGATCTGGGCGGTTCGATGCGCTTGGGTGGTCAGCAATGCCGGTTACAGTCCGACTCTTTGGCATTTCAGCTTTATCAGAAAGATGTTATTACCGAAAGGCATCGCCATCGTTATGAGTTTAACAACCAGTATTATGACAAACTGGAAAAGGCCGGAATGCGGTTTTCCGGCAAGTCTATAGATGGCCGCCTGGTCGAGGTCGTCGAATTACCTGATCATCCGTGGTTTTTGGCGTGTCAGTTTCATCCGGAATTTACCTCAACACCCAGAAAAGGTCATCCCTTATTCTCCGGTTTTATCAGTGCAGCGTCTCAACATAAAAAGGTAACAACCCAATGAAATTATGTGGTTTTGAAGTCGGTATAGATCAGCCGTTTTTTTTGATTGCAGGTCCTTGTGTGATTGAAAGTGAGCAATTGGCACTGGATACTGCGGGCTATCTTAAAGAATTGACAACGGCATTAAACATCCCTTTTATTTACAAATCATCGTTTGATAAAGCCAATCGCTCATCACACGAAAGTTTCAGAGGTTTGGGTATTGATAAGGGTCTGGAAATACTGGCAAAAGTCAAGCAACAAATCCAGGTTCCGGTTTTAACAGATGTACACGAAGATACCCCGCTGGCCGAAGTGGCCAGCGTGGTTGACGTCATGCAGACACCGGCTTTTCTATGCCGGCAAACCAATTTTATTCAGCAAGTCGCCTCGCAAGGCATACCGGTTAATATCAAAAAAGGTCAGTTTCTAGCGCCCTGGGATATGGTGCATGTGGCCAATAAAGCCAAAGCCACCGGAAACCAGCAGATTATGGTCTGTGAGCGGGGTGTTTCCTTCGGTTATAACAACCTGGTGTCTGATATGCGCTCTTTAGCCGTCATGCGGGACACCCATTGTCCAGTGGTTTTTGATGCGACCCATTCGGTGCAATTGCCCGGCGGACAGGGCACATGTTCGGGCGGACAACGTGAATTTGTGCCCGTATTGGCTAGAGCCGCAGTAGCCGTAGGTATTGCCGGTTTATTTATGGAAACGCACCCTAATCCTGCGGAAGCCAAAAGTGATGGCCCGAATGCCTGGCCTTTACACCGTATGCGTGAATTATTAGAAACGTTATTGGTTTTGGATAACGCGGTTAAACGCCAGCCTTTGATTGAAACGACATTGTAATTTTTGCTGTATTAAATCCCATGACTAAAATTACGCAGTTATCCCAGCTCGATTTAACGGCCAGTTATAGTTATGCCGATTATTTAACGTGGCAGTTAAATGAAACAGTGGAATTAATTAAAGGCAAGATTCAGTTAATGTCTCCTGCGCCAAATGTTAAACATCAACGACTTTCTATTTATCTGAGCAGTCGCTTATTTTATTATTTTGAAAACAAAGCCTGCCAAGTATTTTCAGCACCATTTGATGTGCGTTTGTATGACCGTACCAAATCTCTATTGGTCAATAAGGAAATTACCACTGTTGTGCAACCTGATATTTGTGTGATTTGCGATAACAGCAAACTGGATGAACAGGGTTGCAATGGCGCGCCCGATTGGATTATTGAAATCTTATCTAAAGGCAATTCTAAAAAAGAAGTTAAAATCAAACATGCGCTATATGCCGAAAGTGGCGTAAAAGAATATTGGCTGGTTTTTCCTTACGAGGAAGTCGTTCAGCAATTTGTTTTAAATGACGAAAATAACAGCTATCAATTAGTTAATAGTTATGCAGGCGATGATGTAGCATTACCGTATTTATTTGCTGATTTAGCGATTGATTTGTCTGTATTATTTAAAAACAGTTAATTTCATTTTCCCGTCTATATTCAAACCGAATGCAACACAACGTTGCTTTTTATTTTTTTAACCTTGGAGCAATAAAACAACATGAGCAATATCGTTGACATTAAAGCAAGAGAAATTTTAGATTCACGCGGTAACCCGACTGTAGAAGCTGATGTCGTTTTGGCATCCGGTGTGATTGGCAGTGCAATGGTGCCTTCCGGCGCATCAACAGGCGAACGCGAAGCCATCGAATTGCGTGATGGCGATAAATCCCGTTATTTGGGTAAAGGCGTATTAAATGCGGTTAATAACGTCAAAACTGAAATCCGTTCTGCGATTATCGGTATGGATGTTGCTGATCAAGCGGGTATTGATAACAAAATGATTGACCTGGACGGTACGGACACTAAAGCCCGTCTGGGCGCCAATGCGATGCTGGCAGTGTCGATGGCAGCAGCGCACGCAGCGGCAAAAGAAGCGGGCCAACCTTTATATCGCCATTTGAATACCTCTGGCGAATTCATCATGCCCGTACCGATGATGAACATCATCAATGGCGGTTCACATGCCGATAACAGCGTAGACTTGCAAGAATTCATGATTTTGCCTGTCGGCGCACCGACTTTCCGTGAAGCGATTCGTTATGGCGCGGAAGTATTTCATAACCTGAGCAAAGTATTAAAAGCAAAAGGTCTGGCGACAACAGTGGGTGATGAAGGCGGCTTTGCACCTAATCTTTCTTCAAATGAAGAAGCCATCAGCGTGATTCTGCAAGCGATAGAGCAAGCGGGTTACAAGCCGGGTGTGGATATTTACCTAGGCCTGGATGCAGCAGCCTCTGAATATTATGCAGACGGTATTTATAATCTGGCATCTGAAAGTAAAACCTACAGTTCAGAACAAATGGCTGATTTCTTCGTTGATTGGGTTAATCGTTATCCGATTATCAGCATTGAAGATGGTTTTGATGAAAATGACTGGGACGGCTGGAAACTGATGACCGAAAAACTGGGCAGACGCATTCAGTTAGTCGGCGATGATTTATTCGTCACCAACCCTGCGATTTTACAAAAAGGCATTGAAAGAAATATCGCCAATTCCATTCTGATTAAAGTCAATCAAATCGGCACCCTGACTGAAACTTTTGCTGCGGTAGATATGGCCCATAAAGCCTCTTACACAGCGGTTATGTCTCATCGTTCAGGCGAAACCGAAGACGTTACCATTGCTGATTTAGCTGTAGCAACCGGCACAGGTCAAATTAAAACCGGTTCATTAAGCCGTTCTGACCGCGTCGCCAAATACAACCGCCTGATGAAAATTGAAGAAGAATTGGGTAGTTTGGCCAAATATGCAGGCCGTAGTGCGTTTAGAATGCTTTAAGGCACAAGGTGAAAGGCGCAAGACGAAGAAAGCATCTTGTGCCTTTAGCCTTATGCCTTTCACTGTAAAATTATGAAAATTCTTCTTTCAATCATTATTCTGCTGGTTATTCTTCTTCAATACCGCTTATGGTATGGCGATGGCGGTATTGAAGAGATTAAAGCCTATCAACAGCGACTCGATGACCTTAAGGAACAGGTTGAAGAAAAAAGGGAGCGTAATGAAGCGCTTTATGCTGAGGTAGAGGACTTGAGAAAAGGACAGGAAGCACTGGAAGAACGGGCCAGGGATGAATTAGGGATGATCAGAGAGGGCGAGACGTTTTTTCAGGTTCTTGAGTGAATTTGAAGGCAGGCTAAAAGCGCAAGGCTAAAGGTGGAAAAAGCACTTTTAGCCTTGCGCTTTTTCTTTTTTAAAATATAACCATCATTCTGAAAACCCAGAGAATTTTATGAAAATTATAATGATACTCACCGAGGCATTGAGCTTATTCAAAAACCTGGTGAATGACTTGAGGGGAAAACGAAGCCTGGTTTATTTGCTGATTCTTGCTTTTTCGGTGGCCATTGCTTCCGGTTTGATTCTTTATCTTCTTGATCCTAATATTCACTCGCTGTTTGATGGGATATGGTCTGCCTGGGTCACAATGACCCTTGTTGGTTTTGGTGACGTAGTGCCGACCTCGTTTTTGGGGCGATTGCTGTCGGCCACACTGATTTTGTTCGGATTGACTCTGTTCTCGCTGTTTACCGCAATATTGTCAGTGACGCTCATTGGCAAAAACATTGATACCTGGGGGCATGATGTGCGACAACTTGAACAGGAGACCAGTCGTATCGAGACGGAAGAAAATCAGATTCTACATGAGTTGGCCCGGTTGCACGAACGCATGGACGCACTGGAAAAACAGCTGTCATCGGGTGCCGGCAAAGATAGTTAATAGTGATTCAGGGTACGCATCGCGTACCATTTTAGGATTGGTTACTACATTTTTTTGGTATATATTGCAAAATTTGAGACAAGTCAATTAAAAAGAGTTTGAGGCATATATGTTGAAATTTTTTATAGTAATAATTGTATTTTATTGGCATTGTCCCTATTTTTGGCTATGAGTGTTGGCGTTGCTTTTAGCCTGGTATGGATATTTCCAGCCATTTCTTTTGAAATAGGCGTTTTGATTGGAACTGTTAGTCTTAGTATAATTTTTAAGGTTTTTCTAAATATAACGGATGTAGTTTCCAGAATATATTTGCCCACTATAGATGATGATTATATTTTTGATAAAGATTACGATGAATATGATGTGGATCACAGCAGATCGCCAAGATCAACACGAAGTAATAGAAGAAAAAGACGTTAATTTTCACTTTTGATTTTTGCCCTCCTTTATTAGAGCCTCTTACTCTGTAAAACTAGTTTATACTTCGACGGCTTAACCTTATTTTACAAATGACCCATTCAATAAAATTCTGGGCGGTTGTTCCTGCTGCCGGTGTTGGCAAACGCATGAACGCAGACCGGCCCAAACAATATCTGGAGCTTGCCGGTAAAACGGTCATCGAGCATACCTTATTGCGTTTGTTAAGTGCTGAGGTTTTTGCCGCTATTGCGGTCGCAATTTCTGGAGAAGACCCTTACTGGCCCGAGCTTGAAGTGTCTGTTCATGAAAAGATAATCACCGCGGCAGGCGGCAAAGAGCGTGCGGATTCCGTGCTTTCCGCGTTAAAATCAATACGCGCATTAGCCTCGGATAATGACTGGGTGCTGGTGCATGATGCCGCCAGACCCTGTATCACGGCGACGGATATACATCATCTTATTGACTCGCTGGTAAGCGATGAAGTAGGCGGAATTCTTGCTTTATCGTCACACGACACCTTAAAAAATGTCCAGGGTAATGGTATTGTCGGAACATTGGATAGAAGTCATATCTGGCGGGCTTTAACGCCGCAAATGTTTCGTTACGGCCTCTTAAAAACTTCGCTGGAAGCAGCGGAAGGCAATCCAGCCATAACCGATGAAGCCAGTGCCCTGGAATTACAGGGCTTGCAACCGAAAATCGTCGAAGGTCGTCCTGACAACATAAAAATAACCCGACCCGAAGACCTGGCATTAGCACAATTTTATATGGAGCATCAAAATGATTAGAGTAGGGCAGGGCTATGATGTGCATCGTTTTAACGAAGGCGATCACATTATTTTAGGTGGTGTGAAAATAGACTATGAACAAGGTCTGGAAGCGCATTCGGATGGCGATGTGGTGCTTCATGCGCTCTGTGATGCCTTGCTGGGTGCGGCGGCTTTAGGTGACATAGGCAAGCATTTCCCTGATACCGATCCTGAATTTAAAGGCGCAGACAGCCGTGTATTATTGCGTCATGTTTACCGCATTGTGCAGGACAAGGGTTATCAACTGGTGAATGCCGATATGACTATTATTGCCCAGGCCCCCAAAATGGCACCTCATATTGCCGCGATGTGCAGCAATATTGCCGATGATTTGAATGTGGATGTTGATTGCATTAATGTTAAAGCCACTACAACTGAAAAACTGGGATTTGAAGGGCGTAAAGAAGGCATTGCGGTACAGGCCATTGTCTTGATTGAAAAATAAAAATCAGTTTCTCCAGTTTCCGGTCTCCTGCTGGGAACTGAAACACTTAAAAATATATGGCAGTAATCACACAACCTATTGAAATCCCCCTCTGGCCTTACGTTTACGGTTCACCTTCCGGCCTCGGTAAAATCCGTACTGTCCCAGAAGATTTTATAGTCAAAGAAATCCTTGCTTTTGAACCGTCGGGCACGGGCGAGCATGTCTTCTTGCAAATAGAAAAGACCGGCGAAAATACCGATTACGTCGCGCGACAGTTAGCGAGATTCGCCAATGTCAGGCAGCGTGATGTCAGTTTCGCAGGGCTAAAAGACCGGCATGCTGTCACGACCCAATGGTTTAGCGTCTGGTTACCCGGCAAAGCGGATCCTGACTGGACGCAGTTTGAAACAGACAGCATGAAGGTGTTACACACCATGCGTCATGCCCGAAAATTAAAACGCGGCGTATTGTCGGGTAACAGCTTTAAGCTGATTATTCGTGACTGGCAAGGCGATAAAGATAAGACCATCCAGCAATTGGGAGCTATGAAAACCAACGGCATTGCCAATTATTACGGCTCGCAACGGTTTGGCAACGAGGGTCAGAATGTTAATAAAGCGCTGGGCATGTTTCTCGGCGCAAAAACCGGGCGAGAACAACGCAGTCTGTATTTATCAGCCGCACGCTCGTATTTGTTCAATCAGATTTTAGCCGATCGGGTTACCCGGAATAACTGGAATCAACCTGTTGCGGGTGATACTTACATGTTTGATCTGTCGCACAGCTGTTTTAAATCTGGGCTGCCGGATGCCGAAATTATCCGGCGGCTGGATGCAAAAGAAATCCATCCTACGGGTGCATTGTGGGGCAGGGGAGAAACCGGTGTATCGGCGGATACACAGAGCATTGAGCAAGGTATTATCGACGCTTACCCTCAACTGGCTCAGGGTTTGATAGATTGTGCCGTTGATAAGGACAGGCGCACATTACGAGTCAATGCGCAGGATTTACACTGGCAGTTTGTTAATGATACAACATTGGAACTTGTTTTTACTTTACCGGCGGGAAGTTATGCTACATCGGTATTACGTGAGATTATAAAGTTGTAGTTAATCCCACCATGACTCAGGATCATCGTGACGGCTATATTTTTCAGCCAACTGCAACAGAACAAACACCGCCCCGGTGCCGCCGTCCTTGGGCGATGCAGAACAGAATGCCTGGACATCTTTGTGTTGTCTTAACCATAGGTTAAGATTGTTTTTTAGAACAGGGTGGTTGTCAGTTGAACGATGGCCTTTGCCGTGGACAATATGCACGCAACGGCAACCGGCTTCTACACAGGACTGTAAAAAATGCAGCAGTTGCCGTTTTGCCTCGTTACTGGTTAATCCATGCAAATCAATCTCTGCATCCAAACCAAAATAGCCACGGCGCAATTTTTTTAAGACATTGTTTTGCAAACCCGGTGCGATAAAGCTCAGGCTATCTTCAAGACCGACTTTTTCAATATCGGCTGCTGCCGAGTCTATTAAATGGCTATATACATGAGTGGCCAGGGGTCTTGGGTAGGGCCTGGGTTTATTTCCTTGATTTAACAGCACTTTATCACTATTGACTGAGCGTACTTTACCGATAGCGTGGCGAAATAAATCCCTGTCTTCTGGGGTGAGCGTTTTTTTTGCCACGAAAGCTGATTTTGTTATGTATTGTTGCTAAGATGTTCGATTTTATAGCTTATTTTGCTTCAGGGCGAATGATAATGCATATTTTGTTAAGTAATGATGACGGGTACTTGGCTGAAGGCCTTACTGCATTAGCCAATGCCTTGTGCAAACATGCCGAAATATCGGTGGTTGCACCTGATAGAAATCGCAGTGCTGCAAGCAATTCCTTAACGCTGGAAATGCCTTTACGTGCCTATACAGCTGATAACGGTTTTATTAAAGTAGATGGTACACCTACCGATTGCGTGCATTTGGCGATAACAGGATTTCTGGACAACGAGCCTGATATGGTTTTTGCTGGTATTAATCATGGCTCCAATCTGGGTGATGACGTACTTTATTCGGGCACCGTTGCTGCGGCGACCGAGGGGCGGTTTTTAGGGTTGCCTGCCGTCGCCATTTCTTTGGTGGGTAGTAATCCCGGTCATTTTGATACCGCTGCACAGGTTGCGGTGACTCTATTAAAGCAATTGATCAAGCATCCTTTGCCGCAAGATACCATTCTTAATGTCAATGTGCCTGATGTCGCCATAAAAGACTTAAAAGGCTATCTGGCAACGCGGCTTGGGCAACGGCACAAATCGGAGCCGGTAATCAAGAGCGAAGATCCGCGTGGACGAATTATATACTGGGTTGGTCCTCCGGGTGCAGAACAAGATGCCGGCCCCGGTACTGATTTTTATGCGATTAATGCGGGTTATGTGTCGGTTACGCCCTTGCAAATCGACTTAACCTGGTATGAGCGTATTAATGCGTTAAAGGCATGGTTGCCAAAGGAGGATAATCTATGAAACTAACCCTGCAAGGCATAGGTATGACTTCCCTGCGTACGCGTGAGCGTATGATTAAACGCTTATCTGTGCAAGGCATCCACAATAAGAAAATTCTGGAAATTATGCGCGATACACCCCGGCATATTTTTATGGATGAAGCCTTGTCTAGCAGGGCCTATGAAGATACAGCGCTACCGATTGGTTACAATCAAACTATTTCCCAACCTTATATAGTCGCAAAAATGACCGAACTGCTACTGGGATCATCCGGTCATTTAGGCAAGGTTCTTGAAATAGGCACGGGCTGCGGGTATCAGACAGCCATTCTTGCCCAGTTAGTCGATCATGTATATACCATTGAAAGAATCTTGCCGCTACAGAGAAAAGCGCAAAGCTATTTATGGGATTTGAAACTTAAAAACATCAGTTATCTGTACAGTGATGGTCACCTGGGTTGGCCGGACTATGCCCCGTTCGATGGTATTCTCGCGTCCGCAGCCCCCGCGGAAATCCCGCCACAATTGCTACAGCAGTTAGCCATTGGCGGGGTGATGGTAATTCCTATAGGGATGAGCGGGCAGCAAACATTACAGCGAGTGACTCGCACAGCAAGCGGTTATGATATTGAAGAACTGGAAGCCGTTACATTTGTCCCTTTTTTATCAGGAAAAGAATAAACATGTTTCAAAAATTATATGACAAAGCCTTGTTGTGGTCCAAGCACCGCCATGCGGCCAAATACTTGTGTATTAAGTTTTGCCGAGTCCTCGTTTTTTCCTGTGCCACCGGACGTGATGCTGGCGCCCATAGCCTTGGCACAGCCTGATAAAGCCTTCCGTTTTGCATTGTTGACAACGATTGCCTCTGTTCTAGGCAGTGTAATTTGATAGCGCAAAGCTGGTTTAAGGACTGGGGCTTTTGGGCGGTGTTTGTCGCCGGTTTTTCGCCTATCCCTTACAAGGTGTTTACCATTGCTGCGGGTGCGATGAATATGGTGTTTTTGCCTTTTGTATTGGCATCGGCTATCGGTCGAGGCGGGCGATTTTTTCTGGTAGCGATGTTACTGGCGGCAGGGGGAGCAAAGCTTGAATCCAAATTGCATGAATATATGGATAGACTGGGCTGGGCAACCGTCGCGTTAGTCGTTATTGGTGCGGGTATTTATAAGTTGTTTATGCAGCAGGCATAGGGGCGCATCGCATGCGATCTTATTGTGTATTTATATGTGCTATTAATTAAAGGTGGATTCAACTCCGAAGTGCAATCCTAGTGCTCATGCGGCTTCTTGCAATGTGTCAGCAAAAAATACTGTATGAGGTGTTTTAAATTTGAGTGTTTTTCGAGGGCGATGATTGAGCTTATTCATTACAGCCTCAACCTCGTCGTCGGTTATGCTCTCAAAACTGCTACCTTTGGTAAAGTATTGTCTAATCAAGCCATTGGTATTTTCGTTTAAGCCGCGTTCCCAGGAGCAATAAGGATGAGCAAAGTACACATTAGCGCTCAGTTGTTCCTTTATGGTTTCGTGTCCCGCAAACTCTTTGCCGTTATCTGCGGTAATCGTTAAGGTCTTATCCAGATAGGGCTGTAGCAAGATAATAGTGGCGGCGGTAACGACTTCTGCGTGCTTACTATCGACCTTTTTTATCAGGGTGAATTTGGACATCCGATCCACTATCGTAACCAAAGCGCCCTGATGGTTCTGGCCTATCACGGTGTCAATCTCCCAGTCGCCAATACGGGTTTTTTCTGCAACGATGGCGGGACGTTCATCAATACTGACACGATTTCTGATCTGGCCTCGTTTATCCTTTGATCCATATTTCTTTTTACGTTTCTTGTGGCATTGCCGTAAATGCGTATACAAGGTGCCGCCATGACGCTTGTCTGTCCATATGTGCTGGTAAATGCGTTCATGACTGATCAGGATGCCTAGCTCGTCTTTTAACGACCCTGATACTTGCTCAGGGCTCCAATCCAGTAGGATTCTGGCTTCAATCAGAAGAATCAGAACTGGCGTCATCTTCAGGGCTTTTGCGGCTTGTTTTTTACGATTATCCGCTTTGATTGTTAAACAGCTTCCAATATATGCCACTTTCAGTTCCCACTTTTCAGTCAAGTCGGGCATTGAGTACTTTAAAAACAGCAGCATAGCTAAGTCTACTGTTTAATTTTGACGCTCTTTTCTCACAAAACTGGCAAATTTTGCACGCTTTTTAACACTATAGCGGTCGTGCTACCGGTTCGCTTGTGGACTTTATTGACGCACTTGGTCGGCAGTGGTTCTATTTTCTGGAGCGAGAAATAGGACCTTTCACTTCTAGAAGCGAAACGCAAGATCGAACGAGCGTGCGGAACTCTAAATCTATTGTTCTTCCGGGAGAGAATCGTGGCTAACAACACGCCCCCCCAGCAAATGGTACCGGTGCGGTGTTCATTCAGCCCCAATTGAACGGTTTCTCGGCCCTGACCAAACACTCCTTCCGCTCGACGGGCATTTCCAAGGCAATATTTCAATGTCATCGCGGCTTGGAAAGCTCGGCGTTCCGCCCCTGACATTGTTGAACTCGCTAATTTCAAGTCTTCGATTTGATATGCACTCAAGGGCAAGGGAGTAGGGTCGGTGGATCGCAAAGTTGTATTCGGTGGGTGAAAATGACGATGAAATTCTACCCTGATTGGGTAAAATCTTCTTCGGAAATCACCTTATTTTATTTGGTGGCTAGCAAAACAGACGGTATAAGTGGAAAATATTGGAAACTCTTTTACACGGCAAAGTCACTGCCATTACTTTATCAGCGTAATCATCGGAGTGGTAAATGAGTTTGAAACCGATATTAATATTTCTTGTTCCGTTACTGGTTCCGGCAATTGTTGGGGCCGAGGCTATAGAGCCGCAACCAATTCATGGCGTTTTTTTTGGGCAGCAACATTCGAAGCGATAAATGCCATTTCTGTTCCATTGCACCAGAGATCACCACAAACAAACCACCATGAAAGCATTATTAGCATTGATAGTCCTCGCATTGCTGACCGGGTGTAGTAGCCTCAAACTTGCGCTAAAGTCTGCGCAGGGATTCTATTCTGAATTGACAAAATCTAAGGTCGTTGAAATGGTCTCAGTTGATAAGGCCAATGCTTCTAAACTAAAAACTTCGGCGTATGTAAATACCTTGCCACCACCGTCAACTAAAGACCTCTCCGAGAGTAGAACCACTCCGTCAGCAACTTCAACAGCCGCTCCGACGTCGCCTCTTGATTCGGGGCTGTTTTCTCCGACCAAGACTCTTAAAGTTGGCTCACGAGGCGAAGCGGTGCTGGCGTTGGAGAAACGGCTTGCGGAACTTCATTACGACGTGGGTGCTGCCGACGGTTTTTACGACCAACAGACGTGGCAGGGCGTCGTGGCGTTTCAGAAGTACGCCAAGTTGAAGCGCACCGGTACGTTCAATCTGGAAACACAGAAAGCCTTGCACGTGGCAATGCTTCCTGAAGGGCTTCATCCCGAGTTGGGTTTGCCCCGCATCGAGATAGATCTTACGCGTCAGGTGCTACTGTTTTTCGATGAGCTAGGACTCAACCGGGTTATCGCGGTGTCAACGGGCTCGAATCGCAAGTATTGCGAAATATCGAAAAAATCAGGAAAACGGGTTTGCGGTGTGGCCCGCACGCCGCGAGGTAAGTTTCGCATTCAATGGAGAATTTCCGGTTGGCGCGAAAGTGATCTTGGAATGCTTTATAATCCCTTATATTTCATTGACGGAATCGCAATTCATGGATCGCCGTCAGTTCCTGCAAACAAAGTGTCCCACGGTTGCGTCCGAATATCTATGGAAACATCAATATGGTTTTACGACACCATCAAAAACGGTACGCCAGTCATCGTGTTTGACTGATTTTTGCGCGCCTGTTTCTGTTTGTCATTACTTGGGCCATACACGAAAAATCTCCTGTTGCTCTCGAATAAATCCGGATTTTATTGGACTTTTTACGCAAAGCCTGTCCAGAGCTTGTCGAAGGGAAGACTGCGTCCTTTTTAATATTTCACGCTCCATCCCTACGTACCAGTTGCATCTAACGATCGACTACATTGACCCCACTAAAACCAAGGCCAGATCACTGTAAACCCATGGTATTTGCGAACGCTTCTATAAAACGATCTTGCAGGAGTTTTATTAAGCCACTCTACGCAAAAACCTGAATACCGATTTGGCGACCCTGCAAAAAGACCTGGACGAGCGGCACGAGTAATACAATAATCATCGAACCCTTCAGGGCAAAATGTGCTGCGGGCGAACCCCCATGGTCAAATTAATCGATGCCAAAATGGTCGGGAAAAAATAGTTTCTAGGCTGAATTTAACCTGACAGATACTTTTAAAAAAAAACCAGTAAATTTCAGATCAGGCTTGAACTAATACAAATTCTAATGTGTCTTATGTGATCGAATCATTTCATAAAAGCGTTATATGAGTTAAAACTTTGAACAAGCAAATAATAAAAAATACGAAGATTGACGAAGATATTACTATCGCATCAAGACGCAAGTTTCTAAAGAAGCTGGCTTATGGGTCTGTGCTGGCATTGAGCGGATGCGGAGTTGAAACAGCGGTCGTTCGACATGTGGGTCGGCACGGATTTACACAGCAAACTCAGGCTCCGGCACCTTATCTCCATAGTCCTGGATACAAAACGCTCTCCTTTGAACATACGCATACCGGCGAAAAATTAAAGTTAACCTATTTTGAACGCGGCAATTATATTGAAGACGCACTGCAAGAAATCAATTATCTGCTTCGCGACTTCCGTACCGATGATATTCACCCCATTGATACCGCATTATTGGATCAGTTGTTTGATCTGAAGCAAACCCTTGGTCTTAATAAGCCTTTTCATATCATCTCCGGTTATCGTTCTCCGTTTACCAATGCCCAGTTACACAAACATAGCCATGGGGTTGCAAAACAAAGTTTTCACATGCAAGGCAGGGCAATTGACATAAGAGTTGAAGGAGTATCATCCAAAATGATTAGAAACGCCGCGCTGACTTTGGCACAAGGTGGTGTGGGTTATTATCCTCGGAGTAATTTTGTCCATTTGGATTCTGGTAGGTTTAGAACCTGGTAGAGAAGCGAATATTACCTCCTGACTATTCTTATTTTGCTTTAAAAATTGTTTTAAGGCGTTGTTGAATAAATAAAACGTAACTCTCTGATTTTTTTTATTGATTTAACTAAAATTTATATTGAAATTTTATCTACATAAATCAATTTATTGCTGATTTATTCAACAACGCCGCTGAGTGAACTGCTGTGCACGGTTAAAGTCGCCGGCGCATTATCTTTTGCATCTAATAGGGAGGGTGTAAAAAATCTGTGTATACCGCTGTTATATTTAATTCGGCATTCAATCCGGAAACAGAAACCGAATAGCTGTTTTTAATACAAAATGAGTGCGAAACAAATGTTTTACTAAAAACTATTTTGGAAGAGGTTTAGAGTATAAGGCGGTATTTCAATTTTCCTTAAATCAATTATCAGGGGTGAATATCATGCCAAGTCAAGACGAACATAACAACAAAAATGCCCAATCACTGTCCTCAACAGATTCAGACAATATTGTAGAGGAATCTGCAAGCCCACTTAAAACACTGTTATTAGGTCTCGGCGGCTTAATACTGATAATATCAATTTTCGCATTGCTACCGATGTTTTTTACCTATTTATCTGAAGGTGATACTCGTGCTCCGTCAGAGATTCACCCCACAGACACCGCAAGAAAAAGCAGTCAAAACGCCTATAAATAAGGTGAAAACTGAAAAATAGACTGGTAAAAAAGAATACTGAAACTGGTAACTTTTGCACGTTTATTAACCTCGGAGTAGTCGACGCCAATTGCTACCGCGAGGAATTGTGGATACAGGGTGATACGAAGTATGTCTATTTCGCTGAACAGCCCCATGCTTGGTTATATTATGAAGTCGTCGAACACTGCGATTTTTTCAATTTATCGCGGAGCTTATAACCCATGTCTGTAAAAGAGCTTCTAATTTTTCCCATATGCAACATCCATTTTTTCAGTTAAGTAAATTCATGCATAATTTAAAAACAATATGATAGACAATACTTCTGATAAATTCAGACACTCTTTATTGGCAAATATTGGACGCCATTTGACACGTAATGCATTTAATGACGGCTTTGCACTTTATGAATATTTGCGACAGAACCGTTTGACCCTACCAAACTTTTCAGCATAAAGTTTATACTATATTCCTCATAACAAACACTAACTAGAATTTCACTGTGCTTGCCAAAAAATTGATACTGGCTTGTATCTTAATGCTTATTCTTTCGCTCATCGGTGCGACGGGTTTGTTTTATTTGCTCTATACGTCATCAGCCATAGTAGATGATGAGATATTGCTGTCGGATTTAAAGAATTCTGTATCGGTTCGTGCTGACAGCCTCGGCATACCGTCCATTAACGCAGCTAATCGCGATGATGCTTATCAAGTGCTGGGATTTTTACATGCCCGTGATCGACTGTTTCAAATGGAATTAATGCGCCGCAAGAGCGCCGGTCGGCTTGCAGAAATATTTGGCTCAAAGGCAGCTGATTTAGATAAGAATCAACGTGATTACCAGTTTGAACAAGCAGCCAGAAATATAGTTTTTGCCTTGCCCGTTAACCAGAAACAAGTGTTAGATGCTTATGTGGCAGGCGTAAATGCCTATATTTACCAATCCAAAATGTTGCCGCCCGAGTTTATAGCGCTTAATTATCGTCCGGAACCTTGGAGTGCAGAAGACAGCATACTGGTTGCTCTCGGCATGTTTCAAACACTGAATGGTCAAGAACAGGACGAGCGCATGGTCACTGTCATGGAAAAAGCATTGCCAAAACAGTTGGTAGAGTTTTTGACTCCGGATACCGATGTCTATGCGACCGTACTGTTGGGCGGTTCAGATTCGCACCGTCCAGCACAGCCTATTCCCGTAAGCGCCTTTGCCGCTCTCGATGTCCAATCTGTCAAATTGGCCAAGGGTTCTGTTGATGTTGATAGCAGTATCGCGGGGTCGAATAATTGGGTGGTGTCCGGTAAGAAGA
>NQJI01000114.1:7211-12666 GCA_002256705.1 Methylococcaceae bacterium NSM2-1 | reverse complement strand
ATACTGGACTTAAAAACATGGGTCTTGATAAATATCTTATCGATAAAAGCGTAGCCGGAATTTGCGAAACTCAGTTTTTAACTTAATAAAATGTATGCAACACAAAGGATATTTAAGATGAGTGATTCTTAGATTTTTCAAGCTTAACACCAAATACCGACATAAAATTCTAACCACCGCTTTGCTTGGGTATTTTGTGTGCTCCGGTTATCATTAGAGAGTAACTATGAGTAAAAAGATCGATAATACGCACAATAAATTCCGGGCGAAACTCGAAAAGCTGCTGGAAGGTACGGATATTTTTTTTAACGGAGAAAACCCGTGGGATATCAGTGTTTACAATCCGAATCTGTATGAAAGGATACTTACTCAAGGGTCTCTTGGCTTAGGTGAAGCATACATGGATGGGTGGTGGGATTCTGATCAACTCGATGAATTATTTAATAAATTCTGTTCTGCACAAGTTAAAAGCCGAGTAATGCTTGATCCTCAGTCAATTAAGAACGGGCTTTGGGCTTATTTTATAAACCGGCAAAGCAAGCACCTCGTTTCACATATAGTGAAGCACCATTATGACATTGGCAATGATTTATACCGTTTAATGCTAGATGCCCGATTGACGTATAGTTGCGGGTATTGGAAAGAGGCAAAGACGCTCGATCAGGCGCAAGAGCATAAGTTTGATTTAATCTGCAGAAAACTTAATCTGCAACCCGGCCAAAGAATTCTCGATATCGGCTGCGGCTGGGGGAGTTTTATGAAATACGCGGTTGAAAAATATGATGTTTCTTGCGTAGGAATAACCCTCTCCAGTGAACAGATTGCCCTGTGCAGAGAGTTGTGTGCCGATCTGCCTATAGAAATACGTTTTGCAGATTATCGGGACCTCAATGAGACCTTTGACCATATTGTCTCGATTGGAATGTTTGAGCATGTAGGCTACAAGAATTATAGCCGGTATATGAAGATTGCTCGAAGATGTCTCAAGGATGATGGTTTGTTTATATTGCATACGATTGGGAACAATAAAACAGTAATCAGTGTCGATCCATGGATAGATAAATACATATTTCCGGGGGGTATGCTCCCCTCCATCAAGCAAATTGCAAAAGCTATAGAAGGAAAATTTGTCATGGAGGACTGGCATAACTTTGGCGCTGATTATGATAAGACGCTTATGTGCTGGTTTGAAAACTTTTCCGAAAATTGGGTAACTATAAAAGATAACTATGATGACCGGTTCTTCCTGATGTGGAAATATTATTTACTTTCATGTGCCGGCGCATTCCGGGCACGTGGTAATCAGCTCTGGCAGATTGTGTTATCAAAAAACGGTGTACGAGGTGGATATTTTTCGGTACGCTGAACAGGTGATTTTTTAATAAAAAAACAGGACTACTGAGAGGACTAAGCATAATGGATAAGCCACAAAACACTATTATCAAGGCTGTGTTAACCTTGCTAAGCACTATCTACACCAGCCTGAAGAACTTATTGACCAAAGGTATCGATTATCTATTCAAGCGAGAACCGGAGCTGGAACTCAATAAACCCTCGGATAATAAATCGAATGGTTTCAAGCAAAAAAGATTTGTTTACTTTGCTCTGTTTTTAATCCTGATGCTGTCTTTGTTCAATAGCATCAATGAAGTGCAACGCGATGAAATTTCCTATAGCCAGTTTCTTAAACTGGTCCAGGAAGCAAAAATTGACAAGGCCGTCGTGACTGAGCGTATTATTACCGGTGTTATCAAGTCTGACGATCCGAAAGAATCAGGTAAACCTTTTGTGACGATCCCCTTATGGCAAAATGACCTTGCACAAATGCTGGCACAGAATAAAGTGGATTTTGTGGTCAGAAGCGGGGAGAACTGGCTGACCAATATTTTTTTCAACTGGGTTATTCCCTTTTTAATCATCGCTCTGATCTGGTCCTGGGTGATGCGCCGCGCGACTGCAGGTGGGCCGCAGTCTTTTCTCAATTTAGGCAACAAAATCCGCATCCATCAGGATACCCAGACCAACATTACCTTTGCTGATGTGGCAGGTGCCGATAGCGCCAAACAGGAACTGAAAGAATCCATCGATTTTTTAAAAGCGCCCGAAAAAATCCAGCGCTTGGGTGGTCGTATGCCTAAAGGCGTGCTGCTCGTAGGCCAGCCCGGCACCGGTAAAACCTTGCTGGCGCGTGCCGTTTCCGGGGAAGCCAAGGTGCCGTTCTTCAATATCAGCGGTTCCGAATTTATCGAACTGTTTGTCGGTGTCGGCGCTGCCCGCGTTCGCGAGCTATTCGACCAGGCGCGCAGTAAAGCCCCCTGCATCATCTTCATCGATGAACTGGACGCCATCGGCCGCTCTCGCGGTGGACCCGTGGTGATGGGCGGACACGATGAGCGGGAACAGACCTTGAACCAGCTGCTGACCGAAATGGACGGTTTTGATACCTCAGTCGGTGTTGTCGTCATGGCGGCGACCAATCGTCCCGAAGTGCTTGATAAAGCCCTGCTGCGTTCCGGCCGTTTCGACCGCCAGATCGTCGTAGATAAACCGGATTTGCAAGATCGTATCGAAATACTCAAGTTGCACACCAAGGCTATGACCCTGGCTGAAAATATCGATATAGCGGTCATTGCCAAACGCACGCCGGGGCTGGTCGGCGCCGATCTGGCCAACATAGCCAATGAAGCGGCGATTATGGCAGTACGGGTCGGCCATAACCAGGTTGAAATGGAAGATTTTGAAGCCGCCATCGATCGTATACTCGCCGGGCCCGAAAAGAAAAATCGCGTATTAAATCCACAGGAAAAGCGCCGGGTCGCCTACCACGAGGCGGGACACGCCATGGTCGCCGAACATGTGCCAACAGGGCAGCCGGTGCATAAAATTTCCATTATTCCCCGGGGCGTCTCTGCACTGGGCTTCACCTTGCAATTACCCGTCGAGGAAAAGTTCCTGTCCACTGAGAATGAGCTGAAAGACCAGATAGCCATTTTACTGGGCGGACGCATGGCTGAAGAAATCGCCCTGGGCAGCATCTCAACCGGCGCCCAGAATGATCTTGAAAAGGCCAGTGACATTGCCCGTAACATGGTTTGCAGTCTGGGCATGAGCAAAAAACTCGGACCCCTGACTTATGGCAAACGCCAGCAGCTTCAGTTTCTGGAAACCGAAGTATCGGAATATCGCAATTACAGCGATGAGACAGCTCGCATCATCGATACAGAAATAATGGCGCTGGTTGAGGAAGGCGAACACGCGCCCGGGAAATCATCACCGCAAACAGAACGGCATTGGAAAAACTGGCCAACTTGTTACAGGAAAAAGAGGTCATTAACAGAGAGGAAATGACTGCTTTACTTGAGAGTAAGTAATGGAGAGTACACGGGCGTGGGCTGATTATTCGGATACAGAGGCAAATGCTACGCCAGCCGGAATTAAATTGGATATCGCTATACCAAAAAACTTAGGGTTATCATAGTCGGAAACAGAACCTATTAGTTCAAATAAAAACTGCTTGTTAACCGATAAAGGAGAGAAGCTATGAATAAACACTTGAAACTGGTTAGAGAATTTCACGACGCATTTTCATTCCCGCAGGCAGAACATGGAGCAAACGTGCGGTTATCAGAAATGGATATTATTATGCATCAGGCATTGCTAATGGAGGAAGGCAGTGAGCTATTTAGGACGATTAAAGCGGGGGATATGGTCGAAATTTTGGCTGGAATGATTAATCTTGCTTATTGCGCATTGGGTGCTGTTGCTATTCAAGGAGCGGATGTTTCGGACCGGCCAGTATCATGGCAACATGATGGTTTTGTCATATCTTTAATGCGGCTTTTTTCAGACAAGATCAATAATTGTGCATCCGGCAGCCCTGATAATTACTCAGAGGTTTATTGTTTGTGCGTTTATTTATCGAGAAGTTTTATCAATGCAGATTTCGACAAAGCCTTTCAAATGGTCCATGACAGTAAAATGTCCAGGTTGGATAAGACCGGCAAACTCATAAGCGAAAATGCTGAAGAAATTCGAAAATCGAAATTTTTTAAAGTCCCCGATTTGAGTGATTGTCTTTATGAATAACATCAAATACCACGCAAATAAATGACATAGTGTGATGATGCGATAGTTATACACATTATTCCTACAAATTTATAATCAAATAAAGGTGGGCCATTATTATGGGATGGAGAGAACGCAAACAAGAAGAAACCTATACCGATGAAGAGGCTGAAGCCCGGTTAAAGGAAGAGTTGCCGCACTGGTATCTGGAAAACGGCTGGATTCGACGCAAATACAAAACCAGCGGATGGAAAAGTACGCTGATGGTGGTTAATGCTGTGGGGCACTTGGCAGAGGCGGCATTTCATCATCCGGATCTTACCGTTTCATATGCCTTTGTGATCGTTAAGCTGGTGAATCATGCGGCAAAAGGTATTACCAACAAGGATTTTGAGCTTGCACACAAGATCGAAGAAGTGATTATGTGGCAGCCTGGCAAAGAAGGTGGCGCATTGGAAGGTACACCCGATGATCCTCGGTTTAAATACATCAAATATGATTAAACTTCAGACCAAATGGCTCTCAGCAGAATGCAGTGTTGATGGTTGGTGGTGATTCATCATCTCTCGCATTGCATCCTGAAGTCAGGTGGTTAATGCCGTATCCGGATGCAGAAAACCGGTTCTTTTAGTTGATCCATCAGGAGGTCAAAATGAATGAAGACACTTTGAATATGGAAGTCCGAAAATATCTCAAGAAAGTTGGAGTTACCTCACAACGTGAAATTGAACATGCTGTTTTAAAAGCAATTGAATCCAGGACGTTAAGTGGCACAGAAACTATAGCAGTCAAAATGACTCTGAATGTACCCGCTATAGGCTTGAATTGCTGCATTGAGGGAGACATAGATCTGGAATAGTTATCTACAGATTAGCCATGACTTAAATCCTGCTATTCAATGGCTAATTATTTGCGTAAATTAATAATCTGAGAACAGTTGAAAAATTATTCAGGTGATTCGACTTTAGCCGCAACAATCTTGGCTATAGTCGTTTCTGGAATGTAAGGAAATAAAAAATATAGTCTATTTTCTTAGGGAATTACTGTAATTTTTACTTGATCTGACATTAAAATTCAAATGCAACAAAAGAAGACGATAACTGCTTGAAGGAAATGTATTATGCTGATTTTGAGCCCTATATCGAGGATATATTTTATATTGAGGCATCCGAAAAATTTGGACGGTCAAGAGGGTATTCGAGCTAGATTGTTTAAATTGAATTGTACAAATTATCCTTACGACCCAGAATATGCAACAATAGTACTTAAGGAAAGATGCAAGAAAAACTCATATAAATCAATAGGATTTATAAATGCTGCAAGAAGAAGATTTTTAGATATTTATAAGGATTGGTTCGATTCGCTCGGCATTAAGGAGTATAAATGAAAC
>NQJI01000114.1:0-7185 GCA_002256705.1 Methylococcaceae bacterium NSM2-1 | reverse complement strand
CTAATCGGCTTGTCGTCTCAAATAGCACTGGTCGGACATACTGTTTATGCCTGACATTTCGATGGTTGAATGGGAACGACAATCGGCTTACCTACTGCCGTCCCTTCATCGAATGCCGGAACGTTGGACAACGATAAAACTGTTTCCCGACCTACATTTGGTAGATTTCTGCTTTGCAATACTGTCGCGCTAAAACTCCAGGCGGCACTTATTATTCCACCGTTGTGGCTTTCCGGCGGCGGTTGTACTTTGCGAACCGGATAACGTCGAAATATTGCGCGCGGCGTTCCGAACAGTAAAATCGCCCCATCCCCTTCATCATCTATGTCTTTGTGCTTCTGCCGGAACATTTGCACTGCATTTGGAGGTTGCCATCCGGTGATATTGATTATCCGATGCACCGATTTGGTCGAGCTGATATTTCTAGCCACGCTGGTTACTATGCTATTTTTTAATCAGATACCCAATCAGTCCGCCCGTGGCAGCGGAAAGCACTGACTGCGCACATCTCTTTGCATCCGGCGACGAATCGGCCGAATCCAGTGTATGGAAACATAGCCTTACGATCAGCGATACAAAAACCAGTGCCATGACAAATTGCACGACATCCTTAAACAAGCGAACGTAGCGTTCACCATCGGTTTCTACGCGCTCAACCGAGACGTTGAATTCGTGGCCCGGCGGTGGTGAATTGAGGTCAATAGAACTCACAGTCCGATGATCTCGGTTTCCAGCTTTTGCGTTTCCGGATCAACAAGACCGACCTTACGGCCTTTTTTGCGTCCTTCATACATAGCAAGATAAAGCGTTAAGGCTTTACGAAAAATCTCGCTTTTATTGGTTTCAGATTCCGCAACCGCTTTGTCAAGCTCGTTATTCAAATCGTCAGAAATGGTTATATTCAGGCGTGTGCTCATAAATTACTCCGCATTAATGTTAATTATATGTATAGGATATTCTAAATAAGAGTAAAAAGTAGACAAGTAGTCATTTATCCGAAAGCGTGAGGCCGAAATTTGTAAGGTGGATTCGATAGAAAATCCCTATAGCGTGGAACGTGGCGAAGCCGGAGGGCTCGGGTTCCACATAAAGCCATAAATTTGCGTTCCTCAATCGTCATCTTCACTGGGAATTTGCCCGCGCATCTCTTCCGACAGCAACATTTGCGCACCTTTGGTAACGATTTGTTCTCCAGGTTTGATTGCGTCAGGAATAAAATAACCCCCAGCCAATACTGAATAATGGTCTAGTGTGCGGCGACGGAAGGTTTCTTCTGAGGTCTTAAGATACACCAACGCCTGATCCATATACCAGATCAGAGCGGATTTCGGGATGATAACGCCAGCCATTTGCTCGTTTGCCTCGGGAATCCAGGCGGTTACGTTCATGCCGGTTATGATGTTTTTGTCGCCGGTTTGGAAGTAATAGCTTTCACCTTGCGCGGCAGTGTCTGTTTGCGCAGCAATTGAAATCAGTTCGGCTTTATGGGCTTTGCTGCGGTTGCCTGACACCTCGATATAAATAGTCTGAATGCTGTCAGGCAAATGTTTGTTGGCCGGTAAAGTAATTTGCAGCAGTGTTTGCCGGCCTGATAAAAAGGCGCCTAATCTCGTCGAATTACTGGATAGTGCCCAATCGGTGAGTTCTTTGCCCCAGTTAAGCAGGGCTTCATCAATAATTGCTTTGCCTTGAAAATCAGTCGCATCGACCTGGGCTTTATAGGCTTGCCATTGTGCTTGCTGTTCCTGCAAGTTGCGTTTTGAACTTACGCCATGACGATATAAATCTTGCTGGCGGTCGATGTTCTGCTCAGCTTGTTTAAATTTTGCCTTGGCGCTGCTACGTTCAGTTAATGCAAGCAAATAGCGATTACGCAAGGCCAGCAAGGATTGTATGTTGATGGCTTTTCCGTAAGCGGTAAACTCAGCATGATGGCTGGCCGGTTTGAGTATTAATGTTTCAATGCCTGATAATTTTTGGGCTTTAGTGTCAAGCCTGACAATCGGTTGTCCGGCATCCTTTTGTATTTCAGATGAGGGCTTTTCATCATCAGCAATAGCTGAGGGTGTCCAAAAGAGATTGAGTGCAAAAAAGCAGGCTATTAACAGCGTTTTCATCAGGGTAAAAAAGAAGGATGTAAATTGGTTGTTTGTATAGATTCGTCCACAACCGACTATCTGGACTTTAACTAGGATCAATGGCTTTGGCTATAAATTATAAGCTTTACAGGGAAATAAAAGTCAAAAAAAAGCCCTGGTTGATTTTCAACCAGGGCCTTCGACAATCAATCTAAAAAATCAGATGAATTAGTTGCTAGGTAATGCGAATACAGTGAATGTACCACCTTGTTTGGTGAAAGAACCCAAACTTGCGTAAGCGCCGGTAGCACCCAATCCTTCTTGTGATATTTTCACTGCTATTTTTTCCAGTTCAGCTTTTTTCACTGGATCGGTTTCAGCCGCAGCCTTAGCTTGGGCTTCTTCCAGCTGTTTATTGAAATCAGTAGCGATACCGATACCTGCCCAGCCGCCGATACCGGAAAGAACGCCAACATATTGTTTGCCGTCGTATTTCCAGGTATTAACGTTGCCGATGATGCCGGAAGGAGTTTTGAATTTGTACAATTCCTTGCCTGTTTTAGCATCAACCGCTTTCAGATAGCCTTCCAGTGTGCCGTAGAATACGACGCCACCGGCAGTAGCCAATGAACCGGACCAAACCGAGAAAGGTTCTTTGTTCGACCAAGCTATTTTACCTGTTTTAGCGTCCCATGCAGTGAACTGACCCAGATTGGTTGTACCATCCGGTTTTCCTGTCAGGACGTCTGCACCCGCAGGCATCATGTCCAGAGTCGCGCCAACATAAGGCTGACCTGCTGTGTAGGATACTTCGAAAGGTTCGTAGTTCATGCACAGGTGGTTGCCTGAAATGTAGAACAGACCGGTTTGTGGTGAGTAAGAAACCGGTTGCTGGTTTTTACTGCCTAACGCAGCAGGGCAAACTCCCTTTGTAGTTACATCTTCACCATTGTGTTCGGTACTGTACTCAGGCACAACTTGTGGACGACCTGTATTCATGTCAACGTGTGTTGCCCAGTTAACTGATTTGTCGAATTTCTCGGCAACTAACAACTCGCCTGTTTCACGATCCAGTGTATAGCCAAAACCGTTGCGGTCGAAATGCACGATAGTTTTGTGCATTTTGCCCTTAACTTCCTGGTCAACCAGAACAGTTTCGTTGATACCGTCAAAATCCCACTCATCGTGTGGAGTCATTTGGTATACCCATTTAACTGCGCCAGTGTCAGCATCACGTGCCCACAAAGACATAGACCATTTGTTGTCGCCCGGACGTTGTACAGGGTTCCATGTTGATGGGTTGCCTGATCCGTAATAGATCAAGTTCAAGTTAGGGTCGTAGCTGGTCCAGCCCCAAGTTGTGCCGCCACCAATTTTCCATTGGTCGCCTTCCCATGTTTTTAAGCTGGAATCAGCGCCCACTGGAGTGACTTTACCGTTTTCCCAAGTGGTTGTTTTGCTAGGGTCAATCAGCGTGTCCTTATCCGGGCCCATGCTGTAGCCTTTCCATCTTAATTTGCCAGTATTAATGTCATAAGCAGCCAGGAAGCCACGAACACCAAATTCACCACCGGAAATACCGGTTAGAACGGTATCTTTAACAACTAAGGGGGCGGCAGTGTTGGTCATGCCCAGTTTGGGATCACCGTTTTGTACGCTCCAAACGCGCTTGCCGGTTTTAGCGTCTAACGCGGTTAAAACAGTATTGGATTGTTGCAGGAAAATTTTTCCATCGCCGTAAGCTAAACCACGGTTGACAGTATCGCAACACATAACAGGGATAGTCACGTCAGCATCTTGTGTCGGTGTGAATTCCCAGATAACGGATTGAGTTTTTTGGTTGATTGCGTAAACAGTGTTAGGAAAAGGTGTGTGGATGTAAATAACATCATCAACAACCAATGGGCCGCCCTCGTGACCACGTAATACACCTGTAGAAAAAGACCATGCAGGTTGCAGATTCTTTACGTTGGTAGCGTTGATTTCATCCAGCTTGCTGTAACGAGTCCCAGCGTAGTCGCCACCCCAAGTTGCCCAGTTAGCTGGATCTTTGGTTAGGGTTTCAACACCACTGTTTGCAGTTGAAATTGCTGGTGCAGCTAATATTGCAGCTACACTTGAAGCAAGCAGCCAACTTTTTAAAGGCTTCTTCATATTATATTTCTCCTGGTACCTTGTTAATTAGACAAAATACTGATTATGTTTTTTTAAGACTAATATTAGTTTTTTGGGTGATTTTTTCGACCCGATACAGGCAGGAATTTTTCACGCCAAGCCACTAGATTTAATGATTTTGCCTAAAAAGTCAACTTTTAATAGACTCAAGGTTAAAGGCAAAAGGCAAAATCCCCAAGTAACGGGCTTGTCTGCCCTTTAACTTTGCGCCTGATATGCTGTTGCAAGCCGTCAACTTAAGACGTGACAGTTTTAAGTTAATCCGTTCGTATTGTGCCCTTCGGCTACGCTCAGGAGAGCCTTGTCAAACCCTGAATGACCTTACTCGCCTTACGCCTAAAGTGGGTAGACCTGTTTCCTAAATGACTTCTATTTCATACCCCTTGTTGTTCCAGCATAAAATTTCCCCCGCATCCTTGCTCCATGCGGCCAGTACAAAACGCTGCGCGGGTTGACCGCTTATTTCAAAGTTATGAACGTCAGGGCGGTGCGTATGCCCATGAATCAAGCGCAAGCACTTGTGATCATGCATCACTTTAATCACAGTGTCTTGATTTACGTCCATAATATCCAGGGATTTTTTGCGTTTATGAAAGTAGCTGCGAATGCGGTACCAGCGAGCCGCCAATAGACGCAGTAGCAGGGGCTTGGATAGCACGGCCTGTTGCCATTCCCGAGCATGTGATTTGGCGCGAAATGCCTGATAAGGAAGGTCGTCAGTACACAACAAATCACCGTGTGTAAGCAATCCGGTTACCTTGCTGCAAATAAACCTGCGTACCCGAATCAGTCAGTTGTTTGAGTTGTTTACGGATTTTATTGTTGGGCGGGGTAGGGTCGTCATCGCCTATCCAGGCATCGAAAAGATCACCCAGGATATAAACAGCTGCCGCCTTGGTCGCTCTATTTTGGAGAAAAGCAAGAAATCGACGGGTGATTTCAGGTTTTTCCAGTGAAATGTGTAAATCTGAAATAAACAGGATTTCTTGATTCAACGGATTGCTCTGTTGGCTAATGAGAAGAACAGGCAAAAGGGGCAAGGTGAAAGTGGTAAGTTTTTACCTTGCGCCTTTAGCCATGTGCTTAATTTTTTACAACTTCAGCTTTTTCAATAACGATGTCAGTTTTGGGTACATCCTGATGTCCGCCACGATTGCCGGTAGCTTGTTTAGCCATTGCATCGACAACATCCATGCCTTCAATCACTTCGCCAAATACAGCATAGCCCCAGCCACTTGATGTTTGGCTGGTGTGATTTAAAAATGAGTTATCTTTGAGATTTATAAAAAATTGAGCAGTAGCGGAATTGGGATCGTTTGTGCGAGCCATTGCTAACGTGCCGCGAGTGTTAGTCAGGCCATTGTTGGCTTCATTTTTGATAGGCGCATGAACCGCTTTTTGAGTAAAGCTGGTATCGAACCCGCCACCTTGTGCCATAAAATCTGGAATGACCCTGTGAAAAATGGTGCCGTTATAAAAGCCTTCGTTAACATAAGTTAAAAAATTTGCCGATGAAACAGGCGCTTTTTCAGCATTTAACTGAATAATAATTTCACCGAGAGTGGTTGTTAATTTAACTTTTGTTTGTGTATCTGACATAGTTTTTTCCGTTGCAAATGAAAGTGTTGAGGTTAAAAGCAGCATCATAGAAAGAATGAGTGTGCGCATTGATTTTTCCTTAAGGGTGATGCAAATAATAGATTCTATGTGTTTTTATCTTGAAAGAGAAGTATGTGCTTGGTAAATTGTGCAGTTTTGTTGCTAAGCGGCCGCACAATCGGTAACCGGTTTATTAATTTGGTTGGCGCTGTGTGCAGATATTGCCTAACGGTATAATTTATAAATGTATGTTGAAAATATATAACACCCTGACCCGAAAAAAAGAAGTGTTCAAACCGCGAGTAGAGGGCAAAGTCGGCATGTATGTTTGTGGTATGACTGTTTATGATTATTGTCATATCGGCCATGCTCGAGTGATGGTGGTGTTTGATACGGTCGCGCGTTATTTTCGGTATTTGGGTTATGACTTGACCTATGTACGAAATATTACCGATATTGATGACAAAATTATTCAGCGTGCCAACGAAAACGGCGAGGCATACGCGGAATTGACCGGGCGATTTATCGACGCCATGCACGAGGATGAGCGCGCGCTTTCAGTATTGCCGCCCGATATTGAGCCCAGAGCAACGCAATCCATCCCTGACATTATCGCCATGATTGAGGAATTAATTACCAATGGCTTTGCTTACATTGGCAGCAATGGTGATGTGTTTTATGCAGTAACAAAATTTCAAAATTACGGACAATTATCCGGCAAGAATCTGGGGGATTTACAGGCGGGTGAACGCGTTGATGTTGACCTGGCAAAGCGCAACCCCATGGATTTTGTGTTATGGAAAATGGCAAAAGCGGGCGAACCCGCATGGCAATCGCCTTGGGGATTAGGCCGTCCCGGCTGGCATATCGAATGTTCAGCCATGTCTACCTGTTGCCTGGGTAATCATTTCGATATTCATGGCGGTGGTATGGATTTACAATTTCCACATCATGAAAACGAAATCGCCCAGTCAGAGGGCGCGACCGGTGAGAAATTTGTTAATCTATGGATGCACAATGGTTTTGTGCGGATTAATGAAGAAAAAATGTCCAAATCGCTGGGTAATTTCTTTACCGTGCGTGAAGTGCTGAAACAATATAAACCCGAAATAATCCGTTTTTTCATTCTTTCCAGTCATTACCGCAGCCCCTTGAATTATTCAGATGAGCAGTTGAATGATGCAAAAACAGCCTTAAACAGATTGTACACCGCTCTGCGTGGTGTTGAAGTTATTGATGTGCCACTGGAAGACGATTATAAAATTCGTTTTGAACAGGCCATGGATGATGATTTTAATACGCCTGTCGCAGTGTCAGTATTGTTTGATCTGGC
>NQJI01000113.1 GCA_002256705.1 Methylococcaceae bacterium NSM2-1 | reverse complement strand
GGGCTTTCTTTACCAGGTTCGGTCAAGGTACCGCGATAAGCCCTGATTTGTTCAGCGGATAAACTGTCAACGTAGGCTTGACCTTGCTCGATTAATTGCACAGCGTAGTTGTAAAGCTGCTCAAAATAATCGGAAGCATGATGTAATTCAGTCCACTCAAAACCCAGCCATTGCACATCCCTTTTGATCGCTTCCATGTATTCGATGCTTTCTTTTTCGGGATTGGTGTCGTCAAAACGCAGATTACAAGTGCCGTTATATTCGGCGGCAATACCAAAATTCAGACAAATCGATTTTGCATGCCCAATATGCAGATAGCCATTAGGTTCAGGCGGGAATCGCGTGGCAACTTTGCCATTGTTTTTGTTTTCTTTAAGATCATTATTTATGATCTGGCGAATAAAATTTGCCGAAGCTTGGTTATCGTTTGTGGACATGGGTTTTTAATGTATTGAATGTGTTATTGAAATAAATTCAACAGACAGGGATTGAAGGTTAAAATTTTAACAAACTTTAAGGGTATAACTTAACAGCGTTACTGTACACATAAACCCAGGAAAGGCCAAGCTTGCAGCAACAATTTTCATTTTTGTCCCGTTACACGTATTGCCCGCAACACTGGCTGATTATTTCTTTCTGATATAAAAAATCTGCTTATCATCATGTTTTATCAATTCAATGATTTGATGGCCCGATTGGTTGGCATAAACGCCAAAATCCAAATGTGCGGCAGGATCGGTTGCAATGACTTTGACCACAGCGCCGCTGGCCATACCCATCAATGCTTTTTTTAGACGCAACAACGGTAAGGGACACAGCAAACCACTGGCATCAATTTCCAGGCTAAATTCAATCATTGTTTTTAGTTACTCGACTTGACTGTAGATTGCTTATAATACCATCCCCTAATGAATCTACGAATCATCGTAACGAAATGGATTATTTTCCCGTTTTTGTAAAACTTAAAGACCAGGATTGCCTTGTTGTCGGAGCCGGTGAAATCGCCGCCCGCAAGATCGAATTGTTAGCCCGTGCCGGCGCAAGAATTACCGTGATAGCCGAAAAGATAAGCCCGGCTGTATCAAGCCTGGAGGCCTCGTGCCATTTAAATCTGCTGCAAAAATCATTTATCCCGGCTGACCTGCGTGGCTTCAGACTGGTCGTATCGGCGACAGATAATAAAGAAACCAATCAATTGGTTGCTAAAACGGCTGAGGAACAAAACATTCTAGTTAATGTGGTTGATAATCCCGAGTTATGCAGCTTTATTTTTCCGGCCATTATTGATCGCTCGCCCATCATTGCAGCGGTATCGTCTGGAGGAGCTGCCCCGGTTTTAGCCCGATTGCTCAGAGCCAAGATAGAAAGCATAATTCCCCCCGCCTATGGGCAACTGGCACGCCTTGCAGAAAAATTTAGAACTGTCGTTAAACAACACATTAAAGAACCCGCTCAACGCAGAATTTTCTGGGAAAATATCTTTCAAGGTTCTGTTGCTGAACTGGTCTTCTCGGGAAAAAAACAGGAAGCCGAACGACAATTGCAGCAAACCCTGATCAAACAAAAAGACAGTATTGGCTTTGGCGAAGTCTATCTGGTTGGAGCAGGCCCAGGAGCTCCGGACTTGTTGACTTTCCGTGCCTTACGATTGATGCAGCAAGCTGATGTGGTTGTCTATGACCATCTGGTTTCGCCAGAGATTCTCGATTTGGCACGCAGGGATTCGGAAAAAATTTATGTGGGCAAGCAACGGGAAAAACATACCTTGCCCCAGGAATCCATCAACACCCTGCTTGCAGACCTCGCAAAAGCAGGAAAAAGGGTAGTGCGCTTAAAAGGCGGCGATCCTTTCATTTTTGGCCGTGGAGGCGAGGAAATTGAAACTTTAATGCAACAGGGTATCAATTTTCAGGTGGTGCCCGGAATCACGGCTGCTTCAGGTTGTGCAACTTATGCAGGTATTCCGCTAACGCATAGAGATCATGCGCAATCCTGTACTTTCGTCACCGGTCACCTGAAAGATAATTCTATTAATTTAAACTGGACACAACTTGCTGCACCCAATCAAACCATCGTTATCTATATGGGACTGGTAGGACTGGAAAAAATCTGTCAGTCTTTAATTGCCCACGGCAGTCCCAAGAATTTGCCTGTTGCCCTTGTGCAGCAAGGCACTACAACCCATCAGCGAGTCATTACCGGCACCCTGGAAACATTACCGGTTATCATTGCCGGTTTGAATATCAAACCGCCAACCCTGATTATTATTGGCACTGTAGTGACCCTGCATGATAAGCTCAACTGGTTTCAGAGTAGTCATGCAGACTAAATAATTGATTGCAGGGTCTACGGAGTGGTTTTTTAGAACACTCCAAAATTATGCATTCGGTTCAGTTTCCGTTAATTGATATTACTGATAATGCGGCTTAAGCGAAATAAAAGATTGAATTTTTTGCTTAAATTCCCTATTCTTTATTGGTTTGAATTTTAATCGAAGTCCATTTTCCCACGAAGAGAACGGCAGTTCTCTTTTTTTACACCAAGAGAGGTCACTATGAAAAAATCACTAGGTACATTAGCAGGTATTGTTTTAATCGCTTTAAGCGGATCAGCCTTGGCTGACGAACAGCTTGAAATTGGTCAAAAAATTTATGACCGTGCTTTTGGTCGTGGCTGCGGTACTTGCCACGATATCGCCTCAAATCCACAGTTACCTGCTTTAATAAAAGCGGGCACACTGGACAGAGCAAAATTCGAACAAGTTCTGAGAGAAGGCAAAGGCGGTATGCCGAAAGCTGTTGATGAGATTATGAAGAATAAAGCAGTTGAAAAAGCCGGTTATACCGAAGAATTGGCAATTGATGCATTGTACAAATATATAAGCAGCAAATAAAAATAATAACAAGGCAAGCACAAAAAAAGCCGCCCCAGTCAATGATTGGGGCGGCTTTTTTATGCCAAAAATAAAGTTTACAAATTGGATTTCAGGGCAACCACAAGGGATTGCCCCTACGTCATTTCTTACCTAAATACCTGATGATGGCTTCCTTATAAGGCAGGCGATAACGATTTTTAAACCAGATGCCGACAACGGCTGCCAGCATTAACCCGCAGGAAGCAAGAGTCACATAGATAAGGCGCTTTAACTCGGACATTTCCTGCATTAATTGCTTATTATCGATGACTACTTTCTCCTGTTTAGCGGGCTCCGAGTAAGAACGCAGGACTTTAACGTCATTTTTCAAGTCTTCAATCGTCCCTAATGCAGTGGAAACAGTGCCCAGGCGGACACTCTCTTCCAGTGTTCTTAATTTACTTTCGATCGAACCACTGACCAAGCCCACAAACTGCCCTTTCAAGGTATTAACTTCGGCAGACAACACAGGATTCATTTCAGCAATATTGACTTCAGATTTTTTATAACGGGTAATGTCATTAGCAGGAAAGAAGAAAAAGCCGGCAATGACAATGACGGTCATCAAGAAAAAAACCATGGCCATTAACCATCGATTCACTTTCATCAATCCCTGATGCGAAGGTATTCTTTGCAGAACCGCAATCTCTGATTTTTTCTCGTACATATCACTCATTATTTACTTCCCCTCAAACCAGGCACAGACAAGCATCCCGGCCGGATATTATTATTTTTATGAACTACCTGATTGATAATTATACAAGTTAAATAGTATTTGTCCTGCGTTTTTATTGGCCGTATTAACGCAATCGTTTGGCGGCGGCTATGCGCATTCTCAAAGCGTTTAATTTGATAAAACCCTCGGCGTCTTTTTGATTATAGGCGCCGCCATCATCTTCAAACGTGGCAATACTTTCATCAAACAGGCTGTCAGTGTCAGAAGCCCTGCCAACGACAATGACATTGCCTTTATAAAGTTTAAGCCGGACTTTACCATTCACGGACACCTGTGAAGCATCGATCATGGTTTGCAACATAAGGCGCTCAGGACTCCACCAATAACCGTTATAGATCAACGAGGCATAGCGCGGCATTAACTCATCCTTCAAATGTGCCACTTCCCTGTCCAAAGTCAATGACTCAATTGCACGGTGTGCTTTCAGCATCACGGTACCTGCTGGTGTCTCATAACAGCCGCGTGATTTCATACCCACATAGCGGTTTTCAACAATATCCAATCGACCGATACCATTATCACCCGCAACCTTGTTCAATTTTTCCAGAACCGTGGCAGGCGTACAAGGCACATCATCAATCGCAACAATATCGCCTTGCCGATAAGTCAATTCGACATAAGTCGCCTTATCAGGCGCGGCTTCAGGTGAAACTGTCCAGCGCCACATATCTTCTTCTGGTTCCATCCAGGGATCTTCCAGAATACGGCCTTCATAGGAGATATGCAGTAAATTGGCATCCATGGAATAAGGCGAGGTCTTGCCTTTTTTCATTTCTACAGGAATACCATGTTTTTCTGCATAAGCCAGCAGGGTTTGCCTGGAGTTTAAATCCCATTCACGCCAAGGTGCAATAACCTGAATATCGGGACGTAAAGCGTAAGCACCCAACTCAAAACGCACCTGATCATTACCTTTACCGGTCGCGCCATGGGAAATAGCCGTTGCGCCCGTTTCGTTGGCGATTTCAATCAAGCGCTTGGCAATCAAGGGGCGGGCAATGGATGTACCCAGCAGATATTCACCTTCATAAACCGTATTGGCACGAAACATTGGAAAAACATAATCACGCGCAAAGTCTTCCCGCAAATCTTCAATATAAATATCTTTAATGCCGGCAGCTTTGGCTTTTGCGCGTGCAGGTTCGACTTCTTCGCCCTGTCCTAAATCGGCCGTAAAAGTAACGACTTCACACGCATAAACATCCTGTAACCATTTAAGAATAACGGAAGTATCCAAACCTCCGGAATAAGCCAATACAACTTTATTGATTTTTGACATAACGCCTTCGTGCTCTGAGTTAAAAATACTGGACATTATACCCGAAAACAGCCTATCGGCAGTAGCGATGGATAATGTAGTCCGGACTAAAAAATACCTTTGCCGAAGTTTGAAGCACAGCTACCCCAATCCAATTATATAAATTGGCTTCTCCGATACCAATGATTGATTTTGACTGAATGCGGAAACTAGGTGTTTAACCGCCAGAAAACTTAAAAACACATCCTGTTGAGATAACTTATATAGTCGTTTATAGTCTTTGTTTTCGGTAAAGCTTTGAAAGTGACGCATCCTTAAGCAATAACCGCGTCTCAAGCTCTGCTGCTTGTTAAATGATCCATTTCGGCTCTTTTTTGTGCATCGATATCGATGTTTTCAGCCATTTTTTCCTGTCCTGCGGCTATGCACTGCTTTTTCAAATACTCTGCTAGTGCCTCTACCTCCCGATGAGGCAATGTGTGCCTGTTCGGTTTTCGTATCTAATACCCTTTTACCCTTCGGCGAAATTTACCTTTACTTATGAAAAGTCTAATAACTGACTGTTGAACTTAAAGCGTGGCAGCCTATCAGCTCAATGAGCTAGCTATGCGCAATTTTTATTTCTTTAGATAAATGTAATCACTCTACTTGCTAGCCATCGTCTCTTGGATAAAGTCTTAACTATGCGATTTAACTTGGATTTGCGTAATTCCATAATAATAAGAATCAAGCTCAGCTTTTTAGTGGCTTTATTATTCCCGTGCTTTTCAGTTTCAGCTAAATCTATTCATCTACAACTACGTTGGCATCATCAATTTCAATTTGCCGGATACTATGCCGCTTTGGAAAAAGGTTATTACAAAAAAGCGGGGCTGGATGTGATTATTCACAATGGCACACCCGAAAAAATGCCGGTAAAAGAAGTGCTGCAAGGTCATGCGCAATATGGCGTCGCCAATAGCGAGTTACTGCTGGAGCGGTTGCGTGGCGCACCACTGGTAGCCCTGGCTGTCATATTTCAGCATTCTCCTTCCGTATTACTCGCACGCAAAGAGACTGAAATTCTTTCACCCGATGATTTAATCGGGAAAAAAGTGATGATGCTCGGACGCTATGTGGATGCCGATTTTATTGCCATGTTCAACAATGAGAACCTTGATATAAAAGACATTCATATCATGCCCAGCAGCTTTGAAATCCAGGATTTAATTGATGGCAAAGTCGACGCATTTAACTCCTATATTAGTAATGAACCGTATTATCTGAAACAACAAGGTGTTGAATTTACTACGCTTAATCCGCGCAACTACGGTGTCGATTTCTATAGCGATATTCTGTTTACGACGGAAGATGAAATCAAACAACATCCTGAACGCGTAAAAGCATTCCTTGAAGCCAGTCTTGATGGTTGGCGCTATGCAATGGCTCATTCACAGGAAATTATTGATCTGTTGCTCAATAAATACAAAGTAACCAAAACCAGAGAGCATCTTGAATTTGAAGCAGAGGCGATGCATTCATTAATATTGCCTGACTTAATGGAATTGGGGCACATGAATCCCTGGCGTTGGCAGCACATGGCTGAAACATTTGTGCAGGCAGGTATGGTTGAAAATGATCATTTACTGCAAGGATTTATTTATATGCCTGAATCAGGAATCGATAAGGAAAAACTGAGCCAATATCTAAAGGTTACGGCGAGTGTGGCAATACTCCTCAGCTTTATTGCATTGATCCTGTATACCGCCAATCAAAAAATAAAACAAGAAAATCGCCGGCGTATTGCAATAGAAAAAGAGTTGCGTAAACGCACCGATGAGCTGGCATTACATAATCAAATTCTCCAGCAAATCAATCAGGGTATTGCCCTGCCCAAGCTACTGGAGGAACTTGCATGTCAGGTTGAAGCGCTACATCCTGGAATGTTGTGTTCTATTTTGTTGCTGGATAAAGAGGGCAAGCATCTACAGCATGGCGCAGCACCCAGTTTACCGGACTTTTACAATCAGGCCATTAATGGCCTG
>NQJI01000112.1 GCA_002256705.1 Methylococcaceae bacterium NSM2-1 | reverse complement strand
CACTCATAAACTAAAGTTCACCGGACTTCTCATGTGTTACTTTGTTTCAATAATTTTCACCGGGAATGAGCATGTTGTAACGAAATATTCTTACGGCTGGCTTAGGCGCACCAGATTAGTAAAGTGCGCACCATTTTAATGCGTACAAGTCCCAGTATTTTGTTATCAATTCAAAGAGATCATTAAGGATAGCTGTTTTTTATTTATGGCATATCGCTTGCTAATAAGTATTGAAAAAGCATTAACGTAGTCATTGAGGTTACACATGAGCGCAAAACAAACACTGGTCGTCATTGGCAATGGCATGGTTGGACAGAATTTTCTGGCCAGCCTGGTCGCAAGCCCCGTTAAAGAAGACTATGAAATCGTCACTTTTTGTGAAGAACCCAGAGCCGCTTATGACCGAGTCCATCTCTCTGCATTTTTTTCCGGCAAAACAGCCGAAGATTTGTCTCTGGTTGAACCTGGCTTTTTCGAGCAACATGGCATCACCATTCACATAGGTGATAAAGCCGTCAAAATTGATCGCCGCTTGAAAACCGTAACCTCTGAAAAAGGCCTAACCATTCGTTATGACAAGCTGGTGCTGGCGACGGGTTCTTATCCTTTTGTACCGCCTGTGCCGGGACATGACCGGGCGCAGTGCCTGGTGTATCGAACTATTGAAGATCTTGAAGCCATGGCTGCAGCGGCTGAAAATGGCAAAGTGGGGGTTGTTGTCGGCGGCGGGTTGTTAGGGCTGGAAGCCGCCAAGGCATTAAAAGATTTAGGTTTGCAAACACACGTCGTAGAGTTTGCCCCTCGTTTGATGGCGGTTCAGCTGGATGAAGCAGGCGGCGCCATGCTAAGACGCAAAATTGAAGATTTGGGCGTCACGGTGCATACCGGCAAAAATACCAGTCTTATTACAGACGGTGAGCAGTGTGTGAATAAGATGTGCTTTGCCGATGGCGAAGAACTGGAAACCGACATTGTATTGTTCTCGGCAGGCATACGTCCCCGTGATGATATTGCCCGTGATTGCGCCCTCGACGTGGGTCCGCGAGGCGGCATAGTCATAAACAATCAATGCAAAACTTCAGACCCTGATATTTATGCCATTGGTGAATGTGCGCTCTGGAATGGTATGATATATGGGTTGGTCGCCCCGGGCTATGCGATGGCGCGAACTGTTGTCGCTGATCTGGCGGGCAATGAAGCCAGCTTTACCGGCGCGGATATGAGCACCAAACTGAAACTGATGGGTGTTGATGTCGCCAGTATCGGTGATGCTCATGCCAAAACGCAGGGCGCATTGGTTTACAGCTATCAAAATGGCGATCACGAAGTTTATAAACGTCTGGTTGTCAGTCAGGATAAAAAGCAATTGCTGGGCGCTGTATTGGTCGGTGACGCTTCCGGTTACAGTACGTTATTGCAATATTGCCTGAACGGTATTGAACTGCCGGAAAATCCGGATGCGCTAATTTTACCTCCCCGTTCCGATGAATCGGTCGGTTTAGGTCCGGATGCCTTGCCGATGTCTGCCCAAATCTGTTCTTGTTATGATGTCACTAAAGGAGCTGTTTGTCAGGCAATTGAAGCAGGCTGCACCACTATCGGAGCGTTAAAGGCAGAAACCAAGGCATCGACCGGCTGTGGCGGTTGTGCGGCCTTACTAAAATCAGTGATGAACTCAGAGCTGTCAAAACAGGGCTTTGAAGTGAATACCGACATTTGCGAGCATTTTGCCTATACCCGGCAGGATTTGTACAATCTGATCAGGGTAGAAGAGATCAGAACCTTTGATGCGTTACTGGAAAAACATGGCAAAGGCAGGGGCTGTGAGATCTGTAAACCGGCAGTCGGTTCCATTCTGGCCTCTTACTGGAATGACTACATACTGAAAGCAGAACATCTGGGTCTTCAGGACACCAATGATACGTTTTTAGCCAATATGCAGAAAGACGGCACCTATTCAGTCGTACCGCGTATCACAGGCGGTGAAATCAGCCCCGACATGCTGATTGCTCTGGGCCAGGTAGGCAAGAAATACAAGCTTTATACCAAAATCACCGGCGGTCAGCGGGTGGATATGTTTGGCGCACGGGTCGATCAATTGCCCCATATCTGGGAGGAACTCATCGCTGCAGGCTTTGAATCCGGTCACGCCTATGGCAAATCCCTGCGCACGGTTAAATCCTGTGTCGGCAGCACCTGGTGTCGCTATGGTGTAGATGACAGTGTTGGTTTGGCAATAGAACTGGAAAATCGCTATAAAGGCTTGCGGTCACCGCATAAGATCAAATTTGCCGTGTCGGGTTGTACGCGCGAATGTGCAGAAGCCCAGGGTAAGGATGTCGGTGTTATAGCCACAGAAACCGGCTGGAATTTGTATGTCTGTGGCAATGGCGGTATGAAACCGCGTCATGCGGATTTATTCGCCACCAGCCTGGATAAAGAAACCCTGATAAAATATATCGATCGTTTCTTAAGTTTTTATGTACGCACTGCCGACCGTCTGCAACGCACCTCGGTGTGGATGGAAAACATGGAAGGTGGCCTGGATTATCTTAAATCGGTGGTGATTGATGACAAACTTGGGTTATGCGAGCAGTTAGAACAACAAATGCAGCATGTCATTGATACCTATCACTGTGAATGGAAAACCACTATTGAAGATGAATCAAAATTAAAACGCTTCCGTCACTTTATTAACAGTGACCAACCGGATGATAATGTGGTGTTTGTCGAAGAACGTGGACAAATCCGTCCCGCTGATGAAGAAGAACGGAAACATTTTAAACTCGTGGAGGTGGCGTAATGGCCCGGTGGCAAGATGTTTGTAAAGTAGATGATTTACAACCTGATTCTGGCGTTTGCGCGTTGGCTGGAGGTCAACAGGTCGCTATTTTTTATATACCTAAAGATAAAGCCGTTTATGCCATTAATAATTACGATCCTTTCGGGTGTGCCAATGTGTTATCGCGTGGCATAATAGGCGATATTAACGGTCAGCCTGTTGTAGCTTCGCCTTTATACAAACAACATTTCAATCTGAAAACGGGCGTTTGCCTGGAAGATGAAACGGTAAAAATACCCGCTTATGCCATTCGCATTGAAAACGGTAGCGTTCAAGTCAGCATTACGGATTAACTCTATGAATTATAACTATTATATTGCTGATGTTTTTACCACGCAGCTTTTCAATGGCGCCCAGATTGCGGTTTTCCCCAACGCTGACGGATTAAGCGGTCAACAAATGAAGCTGGTAGCCAGGGAACTGAATTTAACGGAAACAGTATTTGTATTTCATCCTGATAGTGAAAGTACAACGCGAAAGATGCGTATTTTTTCACCACTGGGAGAAATAGATTTTGCAGGGCATCCCATTATAGCGACTGCCTATGTACTGGGTATCTGTGGTGATATCAACTTAACGGAAGCGATTACGCCTGTGGTATTTGAACAGAACGTAGGGCCGATTGATGTCAATATTTCTGCAGAACAGGGAAAACCTGTTTTTGTTCAGTTCAGCCGTAAAGTTTCATCCATAGTTGACCGGTTTGCGCCCACCGATGAAGAACTGGCCAGTTTCTTATCCATCAAGCAATCGGAACTCGATCACAAAAAATACTCACCTCGCCTGGTGTCTTGTGGAGTCCCCTATTTGATAGTACCTGTCTGGAATTATGAATCGGTTAGAAAAGCCAAATTTAATTATTCTGCCTGGAGTCAATCCATCGCACCGCAAACAGCGGCACAGGAAATTTTATTGTTTGCACCGAAAACACCTTTTGTGGATTCGGATTTTAATGCACGGCTGCTAGGTCCCCGTATAGGTATTCACGAAGATCCGCCAATAGGCAATGCAATGCCGGCCTTTGCGTCCTACCTGTGTTCATTTGAGCATACCCGGAAAGGCACACATACATTTGCCGTCGACAGAGGCGATACACACATGAGACGAAGTGTGTTGAATCTGGAAATGGATAATAAAGGCCAGGAGCAATTAGCGCTGCGAGTGGGCGGTGAAGCGGTCATGTTTGCGCAGGGCACTGTTTTTTTACCCGATTAATTCCGGGATTATCAGATCGCCCTTAAACCTAAAAACACAGTTACGGACTACATAAGCACAGAGTTTTCAGAAAAAAATCATTAAAATTTATCTACCACTGATCCCGATGAGCTCAGCCATCTACACAACTTCTTGTATTTTAAATACAGTCAGTTATAGAGCAATCTGCATAACTGAAGACCCTCTGAGAAGCACTTGCAGTATTATTGTTTTGGCAAACTGGTTTTGAAGCGTTATCAAATAAGTTTTTACGCTCAATAGCGCATCAATTAAGGCTAAGCTTATCCCCAACACTGGTTTCGCAGATTCACAAAGAACTATCCCGGAACAATAGGATAACCGGTGAATCTATTGAACATCTCATACATACCTGAAGAAACCATAAACAGGTTTTATATTGCAAGTATTGCATACATTTCCTTTACTGCCACAGGCTTAGGATATAATGACCATTATAAAACGCCTGGCGAAAGTCAACTTCAAACTTGAGGCATTCTCATAGAGGATTAAAATTCTGGTTCTCAATCGAGAACAAAGCAATCCTGTACAATAAAAATGAAGTGGATTGCCTCACATTACAAAATAAAAGAAGAAGATATGCAGAAAGAATACAAATTAAAACATGGAAGTCCATATCCACCTGGTTCCAAGCTAAATAGCGGTGGGGTTAATTTCTCCATTTTCAGTCGTCATGCTGAACATGTCGAACTGTTACTGTTTGATAGCTCAGACTGCGATGAACCTTTTCAAATCATAACTTTGAAAAAAGAAATCAACCGGACTTTTTATTCCTGGCATGTTTATGTTTGCAATTTGCCGGTCGGTACTTGGTATGTCTGGCGCATGGACGGGCCATATCATGCCCGTGAATCCGGCTTTCGTTTCGAAAAGGACAAACATCTGCTAGATCCCTGGGCGCGCGCGGTGAGTCAGAAGCGTTGGAGCCGAGTAGCGGCATGCCAGCCTGGTGACAACAGTCGCACGGCCATGCGCTGTGTTGTCGTTGATGATAACTATGACTGGGAAGATGACAAGGCACTGCGCATCAGCAGCGAAAAAGCGATTGTTTATGAACTGCATGTCGGTGGCTTCACCCGGCATCCCTCATCAAAAGTGGCCAATCCAGGTACTTTTGCAGGTCTGATTGAAAAAATCCCTTATCTTCAACAACTGGGCATTACCCATGTTGAATTATTGCCGGTTATGGCTTTTGATGAGCAGGATGTACCCATAAACACCGCTGATATTGGCTTAAAAAACTACTGGGGTTACAGCACGCACAGTTTTTTCAGTCCGCATCCGGGTTATTGTGTGACTCCCGAACAGGGCACTCATGTACGGGAGTTCTGCGATTTAGTGAAGGCATTGCACAAGGCGAACATAGGCGTCATTATGGATGTGGTTTTCAACCACACCTCAGAAGCCGGTGTGAATGGCCCTATCATTAATTTCAGAGGGATAGGAGGCAAGACTTTTTATCATCTGGACAGATTTGATAAAAGCATTTTGC
>NQJI01000111.1 GCA_002256705.1 Methylococcaceae bacterium NSM2-1 | reverse complement strand
AAAAGAAATAATTTGATTGCTTCTGCAAAAATAACAATGTCTGATCAGGGACGGATTGGGCATTTAAGGTCGGATTCAACTTCCAAGTGCAATCCATAGTCTCGACTTATTGCAAACGATTTATACGTTTTCAGGCATCGGCATTTCGATAGAGACCACGATGCTCATTATTCAACGCCATAACAAAAGCGGCTTGTGGGTATTTAACAGCATCCTGGCGGTAAAACTTCCCAGCAGGAGGTCATGAATCCTGGTATGAGTGAACGCACCCATGATGGTAAGATCAATATTGTGATTTGCCTGATATTCACAAAGCGCCTGATCAGCTTTGCCTTTCAGTTTTATGGGAAAGACCTCAATACCACCGGCAGCAAGAAGCTTGTTTGTCGCGACCGCAAGCAGATAATCAGCCGTGCCCTCATCCTTACTGACACAAACCAAATGACAGCTAAGACCTTTGTAAAGTGGACTGTTTGCCACCATATCAATAGCTTTTTCAGCCGCCGGACTGCCGTCATAAGCAATCATAATGCGCTGCGGCGTTTTAAATGCTTCGTTTACTACCAGAATAGGTGTATGTAATGAGCGGATGATGGACTCAAGTTTTGCGCCTATCTTGTCAGGCTGGTTTTCGTGTACTTTTCCGCGCATACCGATGATGAGGACACCGATGTCATCCTCAAGCTCAATCAGCGACTCAACCAGACTACCATGTCGTTGGTTGGTAATAGGCTTGGCAATACCAGCCTGGATGACACGCACCTTAGCGGCCTGTAATACTTGCTTGCCTTGTTGCAGTCTTAACTTGCTGACCTGTTGTTCGACGGCGGTCAGTTCTTCGAGTAAGTGTTCCTGTGTGTCCAAGCCAATATTGCCGGACAAGTCCGCTATTGCCGCTGTTTCTTGATGATGATCAATCGTATGCAACAGTTTTAACGGCGCATCGACCCGTTGCGCTATCCAGGCGGCGTAATCGCAGACGGCTTCTGTCAATGAAGAACCGTCAATGCATGCCAGAACTATGTTGGTATTCGTGTTCATTAGTGACCTCCCATGATTTTTTCAATCTCTTCCGGTTTATCGTGTGTGCCGAAGCGATCGATAAGGGTGGTCGTGGCTTCGTTCATGCCGATTATTTCCACGTCAGCACCTTCGCGGCGGAACTTAATCACGACTTTGTCCAGCGCTGTGACCGAGGTAATGTCCCAAAAATGCGCGCGGTGTAAATCTATGACAACTTTTTCCACGGCTTCCTTGAAATCAAAAGCCGCGCTGAATTTATCTGCCGAATTAAAGAAGATTTGTCCGAATACGCGATAGGTTCGGGTGCTGTTGTCCTCATCCAGTTTCGATTCTACATACATGAAATGGCTGATTTTGTTGGCGAAGAACAAGGAGGCCAGCAACACGCCTACGAATACACCGAACGCCAGGTTGTGCGTCCAGACTACGACAATCACAGTTGCTATCATCACGATATTGGTGGATAGCGGATGGTGTTTGAGATTGATGAGTGAGCGCCAACTGAAGGTGCCGATCGACACCATAATCATCACCGCCACCAAGGCGGCCATCGGGATTCTGGAAATCCAGGCATCCAGAAATACCACCATGATCAACAGAAAGCTCCCGGCAATCAAGGTGGATAAGCGTCCGCGTCCGCCGGATTTAATGTTAATAACCGACTGGCCAATCATCGCGCAACCGGCCATCCCGCCCAGCAAACCGGCGCCAATATTGGCTAGCCCCTGGCCTTTGCATTCGCGATTTTTATCGCTGGTCGTATCGGTCAAGTCATCGACGATAGTGGCGGTCATCAGCGATTCCAGCAAACCGACTACGGCCAATCCTGCCGAATAAGGAAAAATAATCTGTAAGGTTTCCAAGGTCAACGACACTTCTGGCCAGAGGAAAACCGGCAGCATATCGGGCAATGCCCCCATATCGCCGACCGTGCGAATGTCCAGGTGTAAATAGATGGCGATAGCAGTCAACGCCACAATGCAGACCAACGGCGAAGGCAAGGATTTACCGATCACCGGAATATACGGAAACAGATAGATAATCGCCAGTCCGGCCGCCGTCATCGCGTAAACATGCCAAGTGACGTGAGTCAGCTCCGGCAGCTGCGCCATAAAGATTAATATCGCCAAGGCATTAACGAAACCAGTCACCACCGAACGCGAAACGAAACTCATCAGGCCACCGAGTTTTAAATAACCGGCGATAATTTGCAACACACCGGTCAGCAGGGTGGCCGCCAGTAAATAGTGCAGGCCATGATCCTTGACCAAAGTCACCATCAACAAAGCCATTGCTCCAGTAGCCGCACTGATCATGCCGGGCCGGCCACCGATAAACGCGGTAATAACCGCGATGCAAAACGAGGCATACAGCCCGACTTTAGGGTCAACGCCGGCAATAATGGAAAAAGCAATGGCTTCGGGAATGAGCGCCAGGGCAACGACCAGACCGGCCAAGACATCGCCGCGGATGTTGCCTAACCAGTCCTGTTTTTTCGATAAAAAGAGCATAGTATTCCTATGGGTATAAAAAGCACGGACATCGGCAATGCCGCGTCGTATTTAAGTAAAGCAAGTGAAATAACAGCTGCCCAGCGTGCTATGGCAGAGTCTTGAATCGGATGCTGCTAAGGTGGACTAATCATCGAGAGCAGGGTCTTCAGGTATGGCATTTACGTTAATGCTGTTTTTGATTCGCTCAAGCAGCGAGGTTAGAAGTTCTTGTTCCTTGGCTGTCAGGGCGCTAAGCACCTGTGCCTCCACCGCATCGGCAATGTCCCAGAGCTGCTGCATGACGGCGTGCGCCTTGGGCATGAGTTCGAGACGATAAACACGCCGGTCTTCACTGTCCTTATTACGCCGAACGAGCCCCGCCTCTTCCAGCAAGTCGATCTGTCTTACCAGCGTAATCGGTTTGATTTCGAGGATTTCGGCCAGATCAATTTGGCGGCAGTTTTCATTGTTGGATAGATGTACCAAGGCTCGCCATTGGGCATGGGTTAAGCCGATGGTTTCCGCTTTTTTGTTAAACCGCTGACGAATGATATGGCTGATTTCGTAACTCAGAAAACCGAATTTAGAATGCATTAGCAAAGAATATAATAAGTAGAAGGTATAATAACAATAGTAGGTATTTTTACCTAATCAGAAGAACACTGGGAATCTTCCTTTAATTTAACTGCGGTTTACGCAGATATTTTTACACTCGCTTGAGCGCTGCACCCTATCTGAAAATATCAGCTTACGCGTTACAGCTACGAATCAGCATGCCTATAAATCTTATAGCGAATTCAGGACATTTAGCACATCTCCAATGGCAATCCATGATTATTTTTTAATGTTGTTTATCGTTTTACTTTCGGCGCGGTTATTTACCGAGTTAGCCGTCCGGCTGAAAACGCCGCCGGTAATAGGCGAATTACTAGCGGGAGTTATTTTAGGACCCAGTCTGCTGGATTGGGTCGAGCCTGTCGAAGGTATAAAATTGCTGGCTGAAATCGGCATCATCATGCTACTTTTTGAAGTAGGACTGGAAACCGATATTAAGCGCCTGGTAGAAACAGGATTAAAATCCATTATAGTCGCCTCTATGGGTTTGAGTTTACCGTTTGTTTTTGCGTTTTCATTGGCCTATTGGGTTTTTGGACTACCTCTTCTGGTAGCTCTATTTATAGGTGGGACGTTGACAGCAACCAGCATCGGTATAACATTGAGAGTTCTGACGGATCTTAAACGCCACGACTCCACCGAAGGACAAATCGTCCTCGGCGCGGCGGTGCTGGACGATATTCTCGGTGTGGTTTTGCTGGCATTATTGTATGAATTTTCCATAGGCGGTGGAATCAATCTGCTTAATGCCGGAAAAGTATTGGTTTCCATACTTATATTTTTCGTTCTGGCGCCTTTAGCAGCAAAATTAATTTCGTTTATTATCAAACGCCTGCATACCTCAAGCGAAGTGCCGGGATTGATTCCCAGTACGATAGTGTCGCTGATGCTGTTTTTTGCCTGGCTCGCCCACGAAGTGGGCGCACCGGAACTGCTCGGCGGTTTCACGGCGGGACTTGCCTTGTCGCGGCGTTTTTATCTTCCGTTTGGTGCTTTTCTAGCGGGCGAAAGCAATTTCGCCCATGAAATTGAATCGCAAATGAAACCCATCATTCGTTTATTTACACCCATTTTTTTTGTCACTGTCGGCTTATCCCTTAATCTGCGCGAAATCGACTGGAACTCGCCTTTTGTCTGGGTATTCTCTTCGAGCATGTTTCTGGTTGCCGTCGCCGGAAAAATTCTCAGTCCTTTGTGCATTAAAGGCAAGTGGTTGCAACGCTTTGCAATCGGTTTGGCGATGGTGCCAAGAGGCGAGATCGGTTTGGTCTTTGCCGAATTAGGTAGACAGAGCCAAATTTTTACGAACGAAATTTATGCCGGCATGGTCATTGTTATTGCTCTAACTACACTGCTGCCGCCTTTTGTATTGAAATGGTTTTATGCAAAATTTCCTATGTCGCTTTAGACTGCTAAACATCCCCCGATTTTTTTCCTGCAATTCATGATTCAGCATGATAAACAGTTTGTCGGTAATAATTTCGTTTTTATTCAATTTAGTTAAAGTCTGTGTTTGCACGGCAAGTAGAGAGATTTCTGCAGCGTCTTTATTTAAGCCATTAAGCAAGGTGGAATTTTTCTTCAAGATTCCCTCCATTTTAATTTCTGTATTAACATGAAGCGCCTGATAGAGCTTGAGTAACTTTTCCAGTGCGGACTTATCGTCGAAAATTTCACTCAAGCTAGAGTTGTCAATCGAGGTCAGTTGTTCAATAACTCGCCCAATAAGTTTGTTTAAGGTCCGGTAGTAAAGATAGAGCTCTTCCGGCTTGAAAGAATGGTCTCTCCAAAACGCAAGGCCGCTTTATAGTCTGCAAGAAAGCGCACGCTTTTTTGCTTTAGCTGATATACCCCCCGATCCCGATGACGCTCAGATAGCAGCCGATAACCTTTTAAGCGCGGTGCCTACGCCCGGTTCAGAAAGCAAGCCCTTCACACCGCGTAATATACACATCGTGTTGCTGGAATCGTTCTGGGATCCCAGTGAGCTAAAAAAAGCCCATTACAAACGAAACCCTTTGGCTCCCGATTTTCGTAAGCTCTGGAAAAGTGCAGGTTATTCACATGCTTTGGCTCCAGTATTCGGTTGCTATACCGCAAATTCAGAATTTGAAGTGTTATGCGGATTTCCAGTGACCAAGGACAATGTCAAATTTGAGCGTCAACTGCTCAACGTTGTGCCGTGTTTACCGCATATTCTTGCCGATAAAGGTTATCGAACTGTCGTTTCTCATCCGAATGTGCCGGTGTTCTGGAATCGTACTAATGCCTATCGAAATTTAGGCTTTCAGACCTACATGGTCGATTCAGGATTTCGCACTGGATGATATGAATCGCGAGTTTTTGTCCGATGCCTCGCTCTATCGTCAGGTTATGGAGAAAATATCCGGGTCTCTGGATACCAATCAACCTATTCTGGATTACATCGTAACTTATTTTGGGCACTGGAATTATCCTTTGAGTGAAAGCCGT
>NQJI01000110.1 GCA_002256705.1 Methylococcaceae bacterium NSM2-1 | reverse complement strand
CAGTTAATCATCATCACGAACAGCTTCTTTCGTAATCGGTAACAGAGGAATATTGTATCCCGCTATAATCGCCTGAATCTTATCTGCCTTAGTCGCAATCAGCTTGTCAAGCACCGATTTTCTTGCCTTATCGCCATTTCGAACACCCATCGCCATGGCAAAATCAAACTTTATCCCTGGCGTTGATTTCATCGGAATCATTGTGTAACTGTTCTTGGGGCTTTGTGCAGAGACATAGGCCGCCATAGGCCCCCACAAGATAACCATATCAATTTTTTTGGCTTTAAGATCCTTGTCTATCTGCATAGCCGTATTATTTTCACTATCGCCAGACATCGATTGATAAGGGATACCTTGCTCGAGCAAACCATTTTGTTGCAACCAGGTCGTTCCTGGACCGCGATCAAACATGGCAATTTTCAATGCTTCCTGTCTTTGCAGAGGCAGCCCGGTTAATTGGGCAGCATCCTTAATATCATCCCAACCGCGTCCCTTCGCAATCAGCAGTACATAAGTTGATTTATAGTAAGGCGCAGTGGTTAAGGTCAAATCATAACCCGCCGGAACTCCCATAACGATGTCGCATTTATACTCATCACTGTCCGCATCCCATTCGTTCACCGGCGCTGTTAAGGTATTGCGGATAAAACCAATACGTTGAGCAAACCAGGTGTACTCAACTTTTTGTCCCAGTTCCCTGGCAAATAATTCGGCTATTTTGTTTTCAAAACCGTCTCTGTTTTTTGTTGAATAAGGCGGATTCAGGGGATCAGCACAAACTTTAAACTTTTCTTCTGCTGAAGCCGGCAATATGATCGCGACTAAACATAACCCTGCGAGTATTTTTGTAACGCTCATTTTGTTTCCTTTTTGTGAATTTTAGAGACTCGATGTATCGCGTCTGTGTTAATTAATCGGTTTCTTCAATAAACAGTTTTTTATAGACTTTTGCAGTTAATGTTTCTAACTATTCCGGAAATAATAATAGCCCTTGCGCAGGGTCGCTTTACCCATAACAATTGTCCACGTTTTCGCCAGAGCTATTGGCATAAATCACTTGGTGTGCCATCCAAAAATCTAAAAGCCTTTTTGGAAAACTGATTTTTGTTATTCCTGTATGCAGCCAGTCAACAAACCTGATGTAATCATTTGGTTCCTTTCTTCAGGTGGGGCTTTAGCTGCGGCAATCACGGCTAAAGCCTCTCCCGCAATGTAAATAATGGAACATTACAAGCATATTCGTTAATGGGAATAACCTTCCCTGACCTATGGTAGTTTGCTAAAAACTAAGCCAACCCGAACCAAACGAAGTTGCAAAAACAAGACTGACTATAGTCATCAATTTAATCAGAATGTTTAGAGACGGACCGCTGGTATCTTTGAAAGGGTCGCCAACGGTGTCACCAACCACTGCGGCTTTATGGGCATCGGAGCCTTTTCCACCATATTCTCCGGTTTCAATCCACTTCTTCGCATTGTCCCACGCACCGCCTGCATTAGCCATCATCACCGCCAGCAAGAAGCCGGAAGACATGGTGCCTACGAGGAGACCAGCGAGAGCTTCTTTCCCCAGAATAAAACCAACAACCAACGGTACAACGACCGCCAATGAGCCCGGCAAAATCATTTCACGCAGAGCACTATCCGTACTGATCGCGATACAGGTTTTGTAGTCAGGTTCTCCTGTGCCTTCCATCAAACCTGGAATTACGTTGAACTGCCGGCGTACCTCCAACACAATCTCGTGGGCAGCTTTACCGACAGCCATCATGGTAAGCGCCGAAAAAAGATAAGGCATCATGGCGCCAATCAAGATACCCGGTAGCATGGTTGGACTGAGAATATTCAGATTGTCAATTTTTGCAGCTGTTATATAAGCGGCCAGTAAAGCTAACGCAGTCAATACAGCAGAGCCAATGGCAAAGCCTTTGCCAGTAGCGGCTGTCGTATTGCCCAGACTATCCAAAGCATCGGTACGGTGACGAACCTCAGCAGGTAAATGACTCATTTCAGCAATGCCACCCGCATTATCGGCAACCGGACCGTACGCATCTGTTGCCAGAGTAACACCCAGTGTGCTTAACATTCCCACACCAGCCACTGCTACGGCATAAAGCCCAGCGGCAATCGTGCCATCGGCTTTAAAACCCAGCCATATACTGAGCAGAATAGCCACTGCAACAATCAACACAGGGAATACGGTGCTCATCATACCGACTGCCAAACCTTGAATAATGGTTGTTGCCGCGCCGGTTTGGGTTGAATTAGCAATTGCTTGTGTTGGTTTTTCAGTGTAGGAAGTAAAATATTCAGTCGCATAGGCAATGGCATTGCCGGCAATCAAACCAACTAAAATAACCAGCCAATAGTTAATGCTGACACCTGATGCTAATACTGCTATCAAAGTCAGTCCCAATACGACGGCTGAAGCCCCCCAAACGGAACGGCGCAGGGCCGTCAACAGATCTTCCAGCGTGGCATGTTCATTAATCTTTGCGACTTGCTTCCTGAAAAAATGAATGATGCGGCCGGTAAATGACATGTCCTCATAGGTGCTGGCCAGGGTAACGTCCTGCTCTTCGCCAATCACCATATAAATACCAAAAAGACTGGAAATTATACCAACGGAAGCAACCAGGAAGGGCAGCCCTATAAAAGCGGCTGCTGAATCAGCGTCCAACGCAGCACCCAGCGTCGCTGCAGCAATGATTGATCCGCTATAGCTTTCAAACAAGTCCGCACCCATACCCGCGACATCCCCCACATTATCGCCGACATTATCGGCAATTACCGCTGGATTGCGTGGATCATCTTCAGGGATGCCCTTTTCGACTTTACCAACAAGATCAGCGCCCACATCTGCTGCCTTGGTGTAGATACCACCGCCAACTCGGGCAAATAGCGCTATACTGCTGGCACCAAAGCCAAAACCCGTGATATAGGTCAGTTGAGCCGGATTGCCGTTAAATATCAAATACAAAACAGTCATGCCGATGAGACTAAAGCTCACCACTGCCATGCCCATAATCGCGCCACTGCCAAAGGCAACACGTAAACCTTCATGCAGACCGCGGTTGGCAGCAGCAGCTGTGCGCACGTTGGCACGCACGGCTACATACATTCCCAAATAGCCCGCTCCAGCAGATGCAATTGCACCCACGACAAAACAAAGCGCCGTCTGCCATTGCAAAAACAGGGAAATAACCGTCGCAACAATAGCCACGAAAACCGCGATAACACGATATTCGCGCGTCAAAAAAGCAGATGCCCCCTCTTGAATAGCCGCGGCAATTTTGCGCATAGCGGCACTGCCTTGATCATAACTTAGAACGCGCCGTGTTTGCCAAAGTACAAATCCGACCCCAATAATACCCATCATTAATGCAATGATAACCGATGCAGTTGCTTGTAACATTATATCCCCCCTCTTCTCTTTATTAGTTTGGCCGATAGCCAGTAAGCTCACGCTATTTTTCTTTTTTTATTTTCATTTTTATATTTTTTATCAATACCTCTCCACGTTTCATTTCTGATATTTAACCTGCGCAACCTTGTTCTCGATTAAGTAGCGTTAACACATTGTTGAACTGAGCCAGCGTTATGTATACCGTTTGTCCATCATTACCCCACCCATCATCCATTGAATCCCATTTTTTGTGTTGCAAGACACTTATGGCAGTGTATGTAAATAACCTAACTTTCACTCAGACCCTGGATTTTGTAAAGCAATGAAATACCAGATTAAAAGATGCCTCAGCTATTCGCAAAAATCGTCATATCGGCAGGGATTGCCGGTATCTAGGCTACAGGATGTAATCTCAACACGCCATCCTCCGGCTTCCGGATTCCGGCACAAATCTGTTTGGAACAGATTTGCATTTACCCGAAAGGCGTCAGTCAGGATAGCCTGACGTGAATAACTGCCGGAACGACGTTGCCTGTAAGTGTTGCGCATTGGCTGAAGATTCTTGCTAATCAGGATAAAAAAGACCGAAAGAATAAAATCTCCTGAACGTCTTCGCCTCGTTTATTTTATTTTTTAGCCTGCGCTTCACTAAAATGCCCCCTAAAGTGTTGGTAATGGTTACCTTGAACATTATAATCGATATTCGAGTTCTCCACAGTCAGAGCCTCTTCCAATACAGGGCAAACGCCTATAAATTCCCATGACAATCAGCGATACTGAGCATTTTTGTGGGAGCCGCGCATATGGCATTAAGTTTACAATTAGAGCCACTTTCAAAATTACTAACCAGAAAACGGCTCAAGTTAATTAATGACTCCAGATAAGTCGTTTTTTGAACGTGACAGAGCCAGTAGCTCTATTTTCGGTAAGTTACCCCGTTATCTCTTCGTTTTCATAAAAATCAGAGCATAGTTATCCTCGTAATCTAGTCAAGCTCTGCTGTTAAAGTCTTTTTTGCTGTTTTTAGGTCACTAAAATCATCATCTGATTCGCTGTTAACGCCAGAAGGCCAAACATCAGATGACATAAGACTTTAGCATGCCCGCGTACACGAACACAGCCCTGACGCATGAAATAAAAAACACCTAGAAAACAATTCACTGCGTCATATATAATATTTTTTTCGTCGCACTTTATGAGTATTGTCATCAGGGATGAGTCATGAGTAAACCTAGCAAACGCCTTAATCGGGAAGAGCGCAAAGCGCATAAAAAAAACTCTTAGCCGCACAAGAATTCTTGCGAGAGCAACAGAAAAAAGACGGTACCTAATCAGGTGCAAGTCGGCGTTGCCAATACGACCAGTGCCTTTAAGACGCTGGAAGAGGAACGTCAAGGCCGTGAAGAGGCTGTGGATGCTCAGCTCCAGGTTTTTCCGGCGATGCTGCCGATTTGGCTAAAGCAATTGTCCACATTGGACGATCCTCGCCAAGCAAAAAAAATAAAACACAAACTTGCCGTCGTGTTACTGTTTGGTCTGCTGCGTTTTGTTTTTCAAATGAGCTCCCGTCGACAGGCGAATGCGCAAATGACTCAACCCAATTAGAGCCACTCGCACGTTCCCTGTGAATGGCTTGTTAGCCCTGTAAAGAGGTCATTCAGAGGCCGCCAGTGATCGGCAGCCACGTGTGCAGAGTGAATTTAAACTAATCGAGGGAAGGTAATAGGTAATCCAGCTTGGGGCCGACGGGAACAATTCTGGTCGGATTTATATGCGGATGACTCATGTAGTAGTGTCGCTTGATGTGGTCAAAATTCACGGTGTCTGCAATACCCGTTGTCTGGTAAAGAACTCTTAGGTATCGTGATAGATATGGAAAGTCTTCAATTCGATTACGGTTACACTTAAAGTGTCCATAATAAACCGCATCAAAACGTATCAGCGTCGTGAATAGCCGCCAATCCGCTTCCGTGGGTGTATCGCCCATCAGGTAGGGTTGTCTCGAAAGCAGCATCTCGACCCAATCCAACGCATTGAAAAGCTGCTTGAACGCATGCTCGTAGACGATTTGATTTGAAGCAAAACCACATCGATAGACGCCGTTATTGATGTTTTCATAGATGAATGCATTGATCCGATCAATTTCTTCGTGAAACCCTGGCGGGTAGAGATCAATGCTCGCATCTCCAAATGCGTTGAATGCGCTGTTCAGCATGCG
>NQJI01000109.1 GCA_002256705.1 Methylococcaceae bacterium NSM2-1 | reverse complement strand
TACCAAAAACTCTTTAACCGATAAACAAGCTATCGATCGGGAAGATACCTGGGTATTTAAAGATGGCAAAGTAACGATCTTACATATTCCTCGCGAAGGGACTTATTACGACCAACCACCTGTACCTTACGAAATAGAAGACGGTAAATTAAAAGTTGCGATTATAGGTGGCAGCAGGTTTGACATGTTTACTGTAGTAGAAAAGGACGACAAAAGTATGACCCTGAAAGGAAAGTTTGGCGGCTATTATTATTTTAATAAAAAGTAAATAATAAAATCTGGGAATAAAAAAATAAGGTTTGCAGGATTTAGGTATGTTTTCTTGCAGTCTTTCCAGAATTGATACAGAAATTAAGTTTAACTTCAAATGGGGTTTTTACTTTTTAGGAAATTAATTTTCTGAAAGACTATTTGCGAACATTTCCCGCGTACTGGACCAGTCGAAGTGCATATACAGAATTATTGTCTCTTGCTTTTTCGTGCGTATTATTAAATGTCCCATCAAAAGTTGGCAAAAGCCCGCCTAAATCATAGAGCCCCTCCAAAAAAACGGGCGAGATATCCCGCCCGTTTCTTGGAAAGCTAATCGATATTATTTTGTGGCGGCTTTAGCGGCTTTAAGGTGCGTTACGCCCTCTTCTGCGGATTTAGTAGCCGGTTCCACATGATTCAAAGTGCCATGATCAATGGCATCTTGCAGCGACTCAGAGGCCGCGTCTATATGCCCTTTTGGCACGCTTTTAGCCACTATAGAAGCTGCCAGCGAATGATCCAGAGCCGCTTTCGCATGTGTGACCAAACTTGAAGCTTTGCCAGCTTGCCCTTCCGCTAATGCAGCGTTAGCATGTTCCAGCGCCTGGTCGAGATGCTCTTCGGCGAAAACAGTAGTGCTCAAACACAATAACAAACCGGCAAATAAAGGTGCTAATTTTTTCATTATTCTCTCCTCAGTATTATTTGGAATATATATGTTGTCGATACCACTTTTTCTAAAAACGTTCATTACCACCTACAAAGGCGGAAAACACATGGTTCGACAATTACATTGTAACCACCATGGAATTTATTTTGCAATACATTGATCGATATAAAAATCGCAGCCGAGTTGTTTAAAAGGTAGTTCTTCCCTTTCGACAGGCCCGTGACGGGTTTTTATGCACCAGCACGAACGACCTGCCGCTCGCTTCATCTGCCGAATTCAGACTATCCAATGCAGATAATCGGATTTCATAGCAACGATTTTAGAGTGTTCAGAACACTTTACAAGCGTATATAGCTGAGTACACACTTGCAAGGAAGCCTCAGTTCCACTATAACTGTTCAGACAATCTCTACACGATAATTCTTAGTGTTGTATTTAAGGTAGCGATCAAATATCAATAGCATTTCAATCCGTGCAAAATAGTTTTGTATTTTCTTTAGCCTTGTTAATATTATCCGCTAATTTAAATCTCCTATAGAACATCCTGACTAACAATTGAGGTAACAATCATGACAACAGTGGCAGACCCTATCATCGGCAGCTGGTACAAAGACGTAGAAAATAATCTGAAGTTTAAAGTTGTCGCCATCGATGAAAATGACGATTCAATTGAAGTCCAATACCTTAATGGTGATATTGGCGAATACGATCATGACAGCTGGTATAACTCAACCTTTGATTACATCGAAGATCCTGAAGACTGGAGCGCACCTTTTGACGACATTGAAACCGATGATCTGGGCTATTCAGACCCGGATGAACACAAGCCCAATCCTGAAGACATGGACATTGATGATTATCTGGAATAGCAAGGAAACTATTGCATGAAAATGAGTCCTCAGGAGTTCCTCGATTGGCAATCAAAAAGAATTACCTTGCTGGCCATGTCCGGTGCCGGAAAAACGACATTAGCCAATAAATTACCCAAAGCCAAATGGTTTCACTATTCAGGTGATTACCGGATAGGCACGAAATATCTGCGAGAACCGATTCTGGATAATATTAAACGCCAAGCAATGAGCGTGCCCTTTTTGCGTGATTTACTATTGTCTGACTCTATATATATTTCCAATAAAATAACCGTTGATAATCTTGCTCCTGTTTCCACTTTCCTGGGAAAAGTTGGTGATCCTGCCAAAGGCGGTCTATCTTTGCAGGAATTCAAACGCCGACAAAATTTGCATCATCAGGCAGAAATTGCTGCGATGAATGATGTGCCTGAGTTTATTCATAAAGCTGAAGACATCTATGGTTACCACCACTTTATCAATGATGCCGGAGGCAGCGTTTGCGAGCTGGACTGCCCTGATGTCGTGGAAACATTGGCACAAAACACGTTGATCATTTACATCAAAATACCACCAACCCTGGAACAAACCATTATTGAGCGTGCCAAAACCGATCCCAAACCATTGTATTACCGGGAAGCTTTTCTTGATGAAAAACTCGCTGAATTTATGCGCCTAAAAAACTACGCCTCTACTGATGTCATGCCACCCGATGAGTTTGTTTCCTGGGTTTTTCCGGAATTATTCAAGTCCCGGCTGCCACGTTATCAAGCAATCGCAGATCAATATGGCTATACCATTGATGCGAATGATGCCGCCACTGTTAAAAATGAAGCAGATTTTATCCAGCTTGTCGCTAATGCCCTTGGCTCCAGGCCATGATGAATAACGAGCATTTATTATGCCTTTAGTCGCTCACATTGATTTACCAACTTTTAAACGCCTGCGCGAAGAAGGTGAAGAAATATTGGCGCCGGATCGCGCCAGCCAACAGGATATCAGGGAAATGCATATCGGTCTGCTCAACATGATGCCCGATGCTGCATTGGAGGCGACAGAAAGACAATTTTTTCGGCTGGTGGGCGCTTGTAATCAAATCGTTCAATTCCATGTCCATCCTTTTACCGTAGAGGGCCTGAAAAGAAGTCCGGAGGCACAGGCGCATATTGATAAATATTACGAGCCTTTTGAAAAAATCAAACAGGATGGCCTGGATGCCTTGATTATCAGCGGAGCCAATGTCACCCATCCCAGGCTACCCGAAGAGGACTTCTGGCAGCCTCTCATGGAGGTATTTTCCTGGGCCAAGGAAAATGTCACCTCTGTACTCTGCTCATGCCTTGCTACCCATGCCGTCATTCAATACTGTTACGGCATTGAGCGCACCCGCTTGCCCGCTAAATGCTGGGGGGTTTTTCCTCACAGACTCATCGACCGAACCCATCCTTTGGTTGCAGAAATCAATACCCGCTTTGATGTGCCTCACTCCCGTTTCAATGAAATATTTCAAAGTGACATGGAACGATGTGGACTTAAGATCCTGGCAGCCAGCAAAGAAGCCGGAGTACATCTTGCGGTCAGTCCCGATGGCTTTCGCACTATATTCTTTCAAGGTCATCCCGAATACGATGATATCAGTTTGTTAAAAGAATATAAACGGGAAGTGATGCGGTTTTATCGTGGAGAAAGAACAGACTATCCACCCTTTCCCGAACATTATTTTAATGAGATTGTGCAGCAAATTTTTACCGATTATGAACGACATGTCAGATCGGTCAGACATTCAGAAAAAATACTGGTTGAGTTTCCCGAAGCTCAGGTACTGGAGCATATTGACAACACCTGGAAAGATACGGCAAAAGCCGTTTTCAACAACTGGTTAGGCAAAATATATCAACTTACCAATCAGGATCGACGCTTGCCTTTTATGGAGGGTGTAGATCCGGATAATCCCTTGGGCTTGTAGATGCACAAGGAATATTTGCAGCAAGCTATAGCTTTGGCATCAGAAAACGTCACGTCAGGCCATGGCGGTCCTTATGGTGCGATTATTGTAAAAGATAGTCAGCTGATAGCCGCCAGCGGCAACAAAGTTACCTGTACACTTGATCCTACCGCTCATGCAGAGATTGTGGCCATACGCCTGGCATGTATAAAGCTTAATGATTTCCAGCTTCACAACTGCATTCTTTACACCAGCTGCGAACCCTGTCCCATGTGTTTAGGTGCAATCTACTGGGCAAGACTTGCAAAAGTCTATTATGCTTGTAGTCGTTTTGATGCCGCTGCCGCCAATTTTGATGATAGTTTCATTTATGATGAAATTTTGGTTCCGCCCTCGGAACGCAGCATTCCAATGCACCATTTAAACTTGGCGAATGCCTTGCAGCCGTTTAACATATGGACTGAAAAAAGTGACAAGGTGGTTTATTGACACCCTTTCAATAATGACAAGAATGCCGTACGAACCTGACCTCGTTGCTCTTTTATTATCCAATTGTTTTTTCTTGCTGCATGCTTTCGGAATAAAAGGAAAAACCAAGCTTTTCCTGTTTTGCGTGATACATTGCAGTGTCAGCATGATGAACCAGGGCTTCACCATTACAGGCATTCTGGGGATAGACAGCAATACCGATACTGGCGCCCAGGGTCAATTCCTTCTCCTCAAAAATATAAGGCTCCCGTAATTTTTTCAGAATTTTTTCAGCAACAGGTACCGCTCCATTGGCATCGGTTTCCGGTAGTAATAGAATAAATTCATCCCCGCCAAGGCGGGCTGCAATATCGGAATCACGCAGAGTGGAGACTAGTCTTCTGGCCGTTTCCTTGAGTACCTCGTCACCAACAGCATGTCCCATGCTGTCATTGATAAACTTGAAGCGATCCAGATCCAGGTAAAAAAGTGAAACTGGCAGTTTAGTGCGATTCGCCATATTGATGGCATTTTGAAGCCGATCGGCAAATAACCGGCGATTAGCCAAACCGGTTAATTCATCGTAATAAGATAGCCAGATTAAGCGATCATCAGCTTGTTTTCGTATAGTGATGTCATGCACAATGCCAACAACGCCTATACATTTGTCGTATTCATCATAAACAGGGGTATCTGTCACTTCAAGCCAATGGATATTTTTCTGTGCATTGTAAATTTCTAACTGGTAAGGAGAAATGGGCATGTTTTGGGTATACTGTTTGGTGAGCTCATCAATTTTAAGGTTTACCTGATTATCAGTAAGATACTCATGGTAATGAGTCATGAATTCATCCACAGTGTATCCGAGGATGTTTGTAATAGACGGGCTAATGTATGTAAAAATGCCGTTGCAATCGCGCTGATAAAAAAAGTATTCATTACGAAGATTCTCAACCAGACTACGAAATTTATGTTCGCTGGAATTCAATTCAGCAGTGCGCTTTAAGACCAGATGTTCAAGGTCGCTTTTCAATGCTTGCAGAATTTTGTTGGTGGCCTGAACTTCGTTTTTTGACAGTTTGATTTTCCTGTTTTGTCTGCGAACCCGGGCAATCCATAATATTAATATGGCCAATACAATTAAGAAAGCGACTACGATTTTCCAAATCAGTCCATAGTCTGTTGAGGGTTTAATACTGGGAACCCATTTAGCGTAGATATTCTGCATTTCTTCTTCACTTAATGTATCCAGCGCCTTTTGTAAAATGGTCGCCAGGGTAGGCCAGTCTTTACGTACAGCAATGCTTTCATTAGCGCTATTGCGATCATAGAAGGCTGCAAATTTCAGATCAGTCAGCAGGTATTTTGTTTGCAGATAACTGGCTGTGGCCATAAATGTAATGGTAGCATCAGCCTTATCTGTACTGACTGCATTTAGCCCATCCAGCATAGAGTCTACAAAATAGGGGATG
>NQJI01000013.1 GCA_002256705.1 Methylococcaceae bacterium NSM2-1 | reverse complement strand
CTTGCAGTAACAAATGTCCACTGTCCTGAACAAAACTGACAATCGGCGCCTGGTTGACTGTCCATGCGCTAAGCACCCGGTAGTCGCTGAACGCATAGGCCGCCCACTGCCCGGACGGTGAAAAATTGAATTCATGATACCCCGCCTCACCCTCCACGGCGACGAACACCTCAAAACAGGTGCGTTCCCACAAGCCGTCAACAGCAGCAGGTGGTAGAGGTGCTGGAATGCGTATTTTCGCCAAATCACCGGTCAATTCAAAGCTGATGTGAAGATCACCTTGTGGCTGTGAATCAACCTTGACTTGCAGGGTCTGCACAGCATTACACACTGTGTCGGTGTGACAAATCAGACGCTTGTTAAGCATTATTTTTTTCTCTACTAAATTCGAATCCAATCGATTCCTCTTTTAAACTCAGCGCACATCAACATCGGGGCTTTAGTTCCCTCTCCTGCTGGAGAAGGCTAGGGAGAGGAGATTTAAAAAATCAACAATGATATCTAAACAGTATATTGGCATTGCATATAAATCTTTCACAAAGAATCTCTGCACAGTCCTTCGACAAGCTCAGGACGAACGGTAACTTGTTGATTCCGTTTGTGGTGAGCTTGTCGAACCATGAATGGAATCAACTTGTTCAGAGATTTCAAAAGAGCGTTATAAATATCACCTGAATCCCGCCTACTGCTGTTCAGCCAAAAAGGTACGCTTGGCAATAAGGATAGCCAGCATCGGCAAGGCCAGACTGAGCAACATAACGATGATCAATAGCACGCCCAATTCGCTGTAATCGGCTGACACCGTTACCGTGCCGGTTGCGTCCTTGACTTCCCGCGTGATCACAAACCACTGATTGAGCGCCTTGGTTAAGAGCTGTGAAAACGATAGGGCCAGATTTACGAAAGCGGCCATCACTGCAAAATAAGTCGCCTTGAGCCGTTGCGGCGCTGAATTGGCAATCCAGGCCAACATTGGAATCATGGCGATCTGTCCCAAAGGTGATTCCAATGCAGTATCAACCAGCGCAATAAATCGGGCATCCACGACACCGCCGGTATGCGCCTGGGTCCATTCGTGAACACCATAAAACAGGGCAATATTCGGCAAGTAAAGCAGGGTCAGGGTGACAGTAAGAACTGCAACAATATAAGTTATCGGACGCTCGGCCATGAACCGCCGAAACAGGAACATCCCGAATAAGGTCAGCGCGCTGGTAATTAAAGATAATTGCGACAGAAACTGCTGATCGAAATCAAGCACATCGATCATCCACCAGGTCTCGCCCGCTCCCGTCGTTGGTACCGCTCGAAACGCAAAAATCACCAATGCCGTGCCAAACAACTGATTTCTTTCGCGGACCGCAAGTTCTTGAGTCAAGTGCCACATGAGAAACAATACGATGACAAGAGATCCGGCAAACACTATCTCCTCGTTGCTGCGCACATCGGCCAGCCCCATGATGGCCGCGAACAAGGTAAAGCCAAGCCCTCCGCCTAGCAGCCACCAGTTGATCTCGGGCAGTTCGGTTACAGGCCGCCCCAACAGACGTTCAATGTCTGCAAACTCATAACCAAGAGCTGCAAGCCGCCATTCCTCTTGAGAGCGTTGCCAGGAAGACAGCAGAACACCGAAGATTGAGATGACTGGAATCAGCAATGCCCAGTGATAAACAGTGAGATAAACCGCCGCCTTTTCCGCCGCACTCATCGTCTCTACGCCACTGAACAGGTAGACATTGGCTATGGCTACAAGCAGCGTACCACCGATGATAGCTACCCGCCCCAAGGTCTGCATCGTGGTGTGCGCGAGCAGAATTTGCTCCTGTGAAATGGGCTTTCCCTGTTCATCGAAACGCGCTACCGCTTCCACGGTCATGGCATCGGCGACAATATCCTGCATGACATAACCGATCGGGGCCAACAGTGATGCCAAAATATACCAGTTTTCCGCAGGCATCAGATGAGTCATAAAGTCAAGATCAGCCAGCAAGTTAGTCATGATCAGCAAACTTGAGGCAATCAGCGCCGCACCCAGATAAATCAATCCGGACTTATACCGCCATAACAAGTCTACCAGATGTCCGAGTGGCATCTTCAGTGCCCACGGCAGCATGACCCAAAAACTCAGAGCAGCCAGAAATTCAGCGGATAAACCGAGATATTCCTTGACGAAAAAAGTGCCGACGATACCTGTTAGGCCGGACAACCCCGCCGCCAGATAAACCATCAGCGGCGGCACATAACTCAAGCGCATCTGACGTGCAAGATCGTAGACATTGCGATCCAGCCAGTTGCGCCACAGTTGCATAAGGTTGGTTACAGCGGGCTCATCACCTTTGATTGAGTTTTGATGTCTGGACATGGATTATCCTGATAGGTCAATGTGTTTATCGGGTAATAATATCGCATTTCGACTTTAGGAGGGTTTATTAAGTTCTGTAATCGAATCATAATGGAATCAAGAATTGATCGAGTCTGACCCTTAGGTAGCTCCACGTCTTTCTCATAAAAAATTAACATGCTCAAGCATGGAAATCAAAAATTCGGGGAATCCGAAAATTTTTCAATACTTGCTTGAAGATTTTCGAATCCTGTCTTTGTCCAGCGCAGCAAATTCATGGCTTTATGCCTATTATCAGATGGCGAACATTATGCCAAGGCTATTCAAGGAGCAATCTGGAATCAAGTTTTCAATTGCTGAGAAAGAACCGCCAGAGGGTAAAAGTCGGATCGATACTTATTGGGTTCCTAAGCTTGGTAAGAATGTCCTTCAAATTATGTGAGGAGAATTCTTAGATCGCGTTTGTTGGGTCATGGAATGCTTCCCCTGCGTTCAACAATGTTCAAGGCATTTCCCATTCCAGCGACGCTTCATCAAATAGCGGGCACATAATTGTGCTATCACCAACTAATAATATAGCTTATAAGATTAAATGCCAGATAGGTAGTGCTTTCCTGCCCGCCGTTTTATCTTAATCAGTATCAATTTCATAATTCAATTTTACTCGTTGTGACGTGCCGGCCTCTGTTTCAACATTTATGGCATCGGTGATTTTATGTTTTAAAACCATTGCAGCCTGTTTATTAAACAAGCCCACTTTGGTTCCTACATAGAAATCGGGAGTCAGGTATTGACCCACAGAAACCAATGTATCCTGGAGCGTTTCCCCCTCCTGAACTTCAAATTCATCTATTCCCAGTTTTTCGGTAAACCAGGCTGCCTTTCCTCCGCCGTAAGACAGGGCTGCACTGGCAAGCATATTGCCTTCCGACTTGCTCACCTGATTTAATGGTTTACCGGTAATCAGGTAAGCAAGCGCTTCCGTTTCCGGTAGTGCAGGTTCTGAAGATATACGGGTCTCCGGCTTTTGCAGTGGGCCAGTCAGGCCAAGAATTGCGGTGACCTTTTTGCTTTTTGAAACGCGTATGGCTTCTACATCCAGCCAGGGATTATCAACGGGACCGTTAAACAGGAAACGTCCCTTGCGGACAGTCAAATCCTGACCATAACTTTTGTATCGGGCCTTGATCATATCGACATTGCCGTGCATGGCTATTTTCTCACCTGATTTGATGATTTTTAACTTACCAGTCAGGTTAGTTGCCAGCCCTTGTCCTGAAAAACTGACTTGCTTGCCAAGTTCGACGTCTATATTCGCATCGATACCGGGAGCGGCAGGCGCATTTCCCTCAACCTTTTCTTGCCCGATTATGATTTCATCCGGGCTGACTTTTACGGCATTTTCAGGAAGTTCCTTTAGCGTCATTATCGCCTTTGGCACTTTTAATGTACCGATCACTTTGCCTTTTTTTTCAGCAAACACTAATTTTAGGTCTGGCGAAATCGCTATTTGTGCTTCCGGCATTTTGGCGACTTCAAAATTTTCACCTTTCAGCATTAATTCAACAGGCCAGCCGGCTTGCGCCTGCAAGCTTGCAAAACCATCAATATATACAGCTCCTTCGCCCGATTTTGCTGAACCTGTAATCTGAATGCGCTCCGCGCTGTCGCCTGAAGCCAATGCCTGAAGCTTTATTTCACGAAGGGCAAGACCCAGCTCATTAACGTCGACAGCACCGCCTGACATGCGGATTGCCCCGCTGGCAACCGGCTTTTCAAGGGTACCATGCAAGTCCAGGTCTGCGTCCAGATGTCCTTTAATATCAGATAATTGAGGTACAAGAGGATTCAGCAATGCAAATTCATGAACTGATGCAGTTATCTGACCAGATAGGGTTTGCGGTTTGCTGGTGTTCATTTCCAATTGGGCGCGCAAATAATCCCGGCTGGCCAGTCTAAAATCAATATTTGCTGAAACATGATCCCCTTTAATACTGCCCGACAGTGACGATGCGCCCAAAGGGATTTTTGTTGGCGCTGCACTGGTCTGTAACAAAACAATCATTGGCGGAGCGTCGATTCTATAATGTCCGGTCAGCAAATCCTCTTGTTGTTGCAGGTCTGCATTGATGTTAACCAAACCTTTTAGCTGAATCTGATCAGGTGCGTTCGCAGGTTTGAGCATCGCAGGCAACACAGAACCGTTAATTTGAATGCGGTTGATCTGTCCACCCGAGGCAACAGCATGAAGATTAATGTCACGAAGACCAACCCCCTGCTCGGCAATATTGACAGCGCCCTTCGCAAGGTCTATTTGTCCTATTACAACAGGTTTTTTTGCTGTTCCTTTCACCTTTAAGTCTGCTGTTAACGCGCCTTTAGTGCCGGATAACTGCGGAACAAACGCTTCCAGCATCGCAAATTCACGCACTGAGGCTGATATTTGGCCGCTGATAGCCTGGCTTTTACCGGCATCCATTTGCAACTGGCCGCGTACATAATCCTGACCGGCTAATGCCAGGTCGATATCTGCCGAGAGTGTATCGCCTTTAATTTTGCCTGACAGGGACGATGCGCCCAATAAGACTTCCTTCCCCTTAAATAAAAGTGTTGCCGGTGACAGTTCAAGTTGATAACGACCAGTAAATAAACCCTTTTGTTTTTGTATTTCCGTATTGGTATTGAGTGTGCCATTTAGCTGAATTTGCTCAGGCAAATAGGCCTTCATCAGTTTTGTGGGTACTGCCGACGCCTTTAGGGCAAAGTTAAGATCACCGCTAGCAAAATAACGTCCGTGCGTACAAATTGAGGCGGTTTTTTGAACCAGACAGGCTTCGTTCAAAGTCACATCAATACCGGTGGGGCTTTGAATCAGGCTGACAGCCAGATTCCTTTCAAGCTGCCAAAGACCCAAATCCCTTTAGATTGCCTGTTAATGCTGTCGATAAATTCCCGTCGTCGGAAATGATATCGGCTTTAAAATTGTGCTGTTCAAGTGTACCCAGGCCATCAATCCGCACAGAATCAATTTGCACCCCATTGCTTTGGATAGCGCTTGCTGAGAATAGTATCCTTGAGGTCTTTTTTGTATCCGGAGAATAATCGATGTTTATGGCTAACTGCCCGGCCCTATGTTCGGCGAAACGCAATTGCTTACCCTTGGCCTGGAATTTCACTGCCGGGTTTTTCCATGTCCCCTGCATAAACCCTTCACCTAGGAGACTGCCGCCCAGCGTTGGCCACAGTTCATCCAAAGCCGGGGCATCAATAGACACCTCAAGAACAGCCTGCTCTTGTCCCATGGTGCCGTTAACTGCAATTTTATTGGCACCCGAGTTGATACGCAGTGCATCAACCTTGAGCTGATCACCGTTTAAAACCAGTTTGCCATTGGCGCTAACCGGCTTACCCCTTAATTGGCCAGACAGCCTGTTAATTTCAGCGTCAATTTGCAGCGCTTTTGCATCCAGTTTACCTTTTACGTGGCTGCTAAAATTGAGGTTGCCGGGCATCTCGGGAAGCAGTATTGCCGGATTAAAATTCTGCCCTGTTGCGGTCAAATCAAAAGCGGGTAAATCCTGCCAGGATAGATTCCCGTTGATCTGGAAAAATCCGGTCTTTGATTTAATCTCCAGTTTTTCAATGGCCAGGGCATTTTGACTGCCTTTACCGTTAAAAGACAGGCTGGCCTCGGGCAGATACTGCTGGGTTAACTGTCCGTTCAGTGTGACCTTGTAATCGCTAAGCAAACCGGACAGTTCAACAGTGCCCTGTTCACTTTTTAACAGGGGCGGAGCGCCGGTAATCGGCCACACAACTTTACTCCAATCGGCGCGCGTGTTTATGCGTGGCTTTGTCTGCAAATCATCCAGATTGCCTTTCAAAACCACTTTGAAAGGGGAAGATAACTGGTTATCGAAAGTTAATTTATTGATGTCTCCTGCGATCGTTGTTGAACCTTGCCATAATCCTTTTTGCTCGGTATTGACCTTCCAATCCAGCTTAAGATTAAAAGGAAAACCTTTGCCCAAGGTCATCTGTCCTTGTGCGGTTGCGGCGATGGGTTGAGCATTAACATTCAGGGCTTTGATCTTAATTTGATCGCCTTCAGTAGCTAGCGCTATTTGCAGTTTTTCAAGCTTTTGGACAAAATCACCTTTATGGAACTGCATATCCGTCAGCAGAAAGTTTTCAATAACAATCTGCACAGGCAACTTCAGTTCGGCAGTCAGATCAAAATTGCTCTTTTCTTGCGACTCTTTTGCATCAGTCACACTAATATTTAAACCATTGACTACCACGTCAGCAATTTTTAAAGTGCCTGAGAGCAGTCCGTAAGGCTGCCAGACAAAAGCAAATTTATCAATAGCTATCGTTTCAGTATCACTCTGATAATGAAATGTTGTCAGTGAAATGCGATCAAGCAGCCTGCCTTCCATTTTAGCCACTGAAACCTTTGCCGGTAAGCTTAAGAAAACCATGCGCAGAAGCCAGTGGCTGCCCGCTTCACTGCTGATCAATCCGAATAATCCAGCAGGAATAATCAGCACTATCATCATGATTATCAGCAGAGCCATGCGTTTCTTCATAGTCTTGCGCCTGCGGCAAAATGGATCTGGAATGAAGAATTTGACTCATTCAAGGGCATTGCAAAATCAATCCGGACCGGGCCAAATGGCGAATACCAGCGTACGCCTAAACCTGCACCGGTTTTTAAAAGAAGATTGTCGGGATTATAAGCGTTACCACTGTCAATAAATGCTGCAACGCCCCAGTCATCAAAAACAGCTTTTTCGTATTCCAGGCTGAGCACTGTTAAAAACTTGCCGCCTATGACATTTCCCTCGCTATCCTTGGGCCCCAATTCCTTGTAATCATAACCACGAATGCTGTTGATGCCGCCCGCATAAAAGCGATAGGATGTCGGCAGCTTATCAAACTGGTCGACCAGCATTGCGCCTAAATCGGTTCGTCCTATAAATTTACTGTTCCAGGGTAACGGGTGCATCCAGACAGCAGACATTGTGCCTTGAAGAAAACTGACATCAGACAAGGGATTTTTGTAACTGCCGCTGACATCAAATTTTACCCGATAGCCTCTGGTGGGGCGCAACGGGTCATTGGAGACAGACTTCAACCAGCTGCCACCCGGCACCAGCAATAGCGTCTTCGTGCGTGTTGATCCTATAGTGAAGTCTTCATAGTCAAGATCGAGAAAAAGCGTCTGTTTCCAGCCGCTTTCCAGGGCGTGTTTTAAACGCCCGGAAAGCTTCGCCGAGACGGTATCGAAACTGTCGGTATCTTCGCGTTTGAGTCCGCCGCCGAAGCTGAAAGAGTCGCTGATCGGATTGTTCAAAGGCACGTTGTATTCTATGCTGGCAGTCGATAATACCGGCGATAAATCAAGCTCTGAAGTAAGAAAATGACCTCGCCGATTCAAGCGCCGGTTGTCATAAGCCGCACTTACCAGCGGACCTATGTCGGTATCAAAGCCTACGCCAAAGGCATAATGATGCTTATTTCTGGGTTGCAGTTTAATCGTGACAGGCACCTTTTGGTCAACATTTTCAGTATCGGGGTGTATGTCCACAATCTCGAAATAACCGCTTTTCGAAAGATCGTTATGAGTTTTGGCCATTTGTTCGCTGCTATAAAATTCTCCGCTTTTTATCGAAATGTATTTTTCTACAAATTCAGGATTCAAAATATCCTGTTCAACGACAACCTTGCCAAAAACCATGCGCTTTCCGGCAGCAAACACTAACTTGATGTGCGCTTGATTGAGTTGTTTATCAATCAGCAGTTTTTTTTCTGTAAATGTCCCTTGCAAATAACCCCGCTCCAGCGCCAATGATTCAATCCGGCTTTTCATCTTTTCGTATTGACCATGATCAAGCGGGCTGCCTGTCATTTTAAGCAGTTTGTCTCGCAATTTTTGAAACTCCGGGTCATCGTGCGCAGCGCCGTTAAAGGTAATACTGATGTCATTGATGAAAACCCGTGGCCCCGGGTTAATATCAAAACCGGCTTTCCAGCATGTCTTGCCGAAAGCCAATGATTTGTTGATAACGGCATGGTAATAACCTAACGCCCGCAAGCCCTGATCAATTTCCTGATCCGCTTTTTCAAACATGCCGCGTATTTTCCATTCCGGTGCATCGCATTTTTCCTTTTCCAGCGACAGCATGAGCCGGACATTGTCTTTAGCTTTTCCGTCAAGCCCGGCAACAGAAATTTCCGCAGTAGCAATCGGCGCAATTAAATACAGTGCTACTATCAATAGCGCAACTCTTGCGGTTACCGGGATTAACTGCATTAAATACTGCATCAACGTTCTACTGTTAGATTTCACAAAGTATCTAGCTTAAAATGTCCGATGTCCATTTGCAAAACTTGAAACAACACGATCTTTGTCTGTGTTGAAAATGTCTTCCCACTTAAGACGGGGCATCTTCTAATTTCTACAGATTGCGTACAACTCGCCTGCGAGCTTTTCGCGGTAAGGGAATCTCAGCCATCTGGTCAACCAGCCAGCCAAAAAGATCAGGGAAGGTTTTTCCAAACAAGAGTTCGGCAGCAATTCAGCGCATTATGAAAACTCGACAGAAATGGAATCCTGCATTTTATGTCGAACACATATACGCATCCAGACCTGACAACATCAACACCTTCTGCAAGCGTTTTCTGGAAGAGTTATCCAACTTGTTTGTGAAGCAGCTACTCATAGCTTATGGCATGGGGCTACTAAAGCTGGGTGACATCAGCATGGATGGCACCAAACCTGTCCTGAGCGAAGCCGAAGAGATCAAGCTAACTTTACTGACGGTGATTCACGCATCATGCCAACCCGAGTGGCGCTTCGGCGAAGCTCAGGACAGGCTTTGAGCAGGCTTACGACGCACAGGCCTCAGTGGACATCACTACGATGCTGATTGCAGGCTAACATGTTAGCAGAACCCTAATGACAAACATGAAGTTGCCCTGGCATTAGCCGCGCTTTCGGGCTTGCCGGATGCTCTCGGCAACATAACAAAAGCAGCAGCCGATAGTGGCTATTTCAGCAAAGATAACACCCAACAATTCGAGAGGGCGGACATTGAACCTTATATGCCCAATGGTCGCCAACATCACAACCCAATACTGGAAGAGCGTTTTGCCCAAGCACCCGAAGTGCCGAAAGACGCTGATTCAGCGGATGCGATGGCACACCGCATGAAGACCGAGGCCGGTAAAAAAATTCTATGCCCAACGCAAATCTACCGTAGAACCCGTGTTTGGTATTATCAAAGAAGTCATGGGCTTTCGTCGTTTTATGCTACGTGGTTTGGACGTTTTGCAAGGTGAGTGGACGGCTTTCAATCTAAAGCGTCTTTGAGTCTTAAGTTTTGTGTAAATGCCTAAAAAAGTGTAATCTCGCTTAATTTGTGTGAGTATTTTGAATATGAACAAGCATAAGAAACAGGAACACGAACGTTCCGGATTCCAATCATTTATCCGAGCCTCTTGTTTGTATCATTTACATTGAACCCTGCACTTTTTTACTTTAATTATAACTTTTTAAATTTCACAACCTTGTTTAAAGGACTCAGATTGATTTCATCTATCACTATCTGAGTCCGGGAATCAAGCACGTATGATACAGCGTCAGCGACATCTTCCGGCAAGATAGTATTGCTTTCGTGGTCACCCGGCTCAAAATTCAGTTGTTCAAAAAATGGCGTTTTTACCATGCCGGGATTAATCAAACAAACCCGCACATGACTGTTGCCACACTCTTCGCGTAACGCCTGGGTAAATCCGCGCAGGGCAAACTTGCTGGCACAATAGACTGCACCTTTTCGAGTGCCTTTCAACGCCGCCTCGGAACCGATAAAGATTAAATCACTGTTGGCTTTGCGTTTTAAAGCCGGTAGCAATGCCTTGGTCAAAAAAACCTGACTAGTAAAATTTATTGTCATTAAGGCTTCGATTTGTGGATAAGAAAACTCTTCCATTGAACCGAACCGGCCCATCCCCGCCGAAAAAACCACGGCATCGATTTCAGGGAACTTTTGCTGCAACTGACGAATTTTTTGCGGTAATTCCTTTAAGTCACTTAAATCCAGTTGCGCTGAACTGAAGTTATCCATTTGCCGGATAAACTTCCGGCAGTCACGAGATACACCAATGACAGCGTGTCCCTGTTGCAACAAGTTTTGGGCGATGGCACGGCCTATCCCTGAACTGGCTCCCGTTACCAGAACAGTGCGCTTTATAGTGTGCATGGGAAAAATCTGGCTTCAGGAATATAACGTAGCAGTTGTTCAGTGCAGTAGTGCATCATTTCCTGTTCCAGTTCCTGTCTGTAGGAAATCATCCCGTGCTGATTATCCAACGGACTGGCAAACAGTTTTTCATCAGGATAAAGTTTATGCACTTTTTTGAAAAATTTCTCAGGCAATCTGAATGCCCCGAGACTGACTGAATGCAGCTGATCCCTGTTTATTATCGAAAATACCTGCTCAAATAATTGCCGGTACTGCTGCTGGTAGCCGGTCTGATAAATCATAGGATCAAAACGCAGGCCTATCTGCCAGCCATGCTCCTGCAATTTACGCAGCGCATCAAGACGGCGCTGCACTGAGGGCGCTTTAGCCTCAACTTTTGCGGCTATTTCATCAGGATTCAGACTGAAAGCGACAACGCAGCGGGAAATGGGTTCACGATTTAACAGGCTTCTAATCTGGGTACTTTTAGTTCGTAATTCCAGCCAGGCATTGGGAATTGTCTCAAAAAACGGTAAAAATTGTCCTGCAAAACCGGTTACCGGCTCCAAAGCCAGGCTGTCGCAGTCATAGCCGGAGAAAAAATGAATATCCTCGGTCGGCCTATCGAAACATAATTGCCTGATTTCATCCTGAAAATCCTCATAATTGACAAACAGCACATAATTGGCCGATTGATACATGCCTTGTAAAAAACAGTAACGGCAATCATACAAACAATTGAGCATGTGCGAAAAATAATAATTCCTGTTTGCCCCAATGCCGTAACCCGCTGGCGCGGCCATGACAAAATGTTTATATTTTTCCGCCAGTATCAAGGCAGGCTTTTGTTTTTGCAGTCGAAAATTTTGTGCTTTAGGATTGAAAACTTCGCCATACCGGCCACAGATAATTTTTCTTGCGTGCGGAAATCGCGTAACAATCTCGGTAACACGCGGGCGCTGCAAAATAGCTTCTTCTATATAAATCGTTTCAATCATAAGCTCTGTTTATCGCTCTAAACGAGCAAAAAAGATTACCGTGGCAGTGCATTTTATAGGAAAAGTCTTGTGATTTATTGCACTGCCCTCATATAGGGTAAAATACCTTTAACCTCACCAACACATGGCAAAAATGAATATACAAAAAATTGGTTTTATCGGCGGCGGCAATATGGCATCTAGCCTGATTAGCGGATTGATTGCCAGCGGCCATTCTCCACAGCATCTTTGGGTATCTGATATCAACCCGGATACTCTGAAAGCGCTGGCGGAAAATCTTAATATCAATACGTCGGCGAGCAATGACGCGGTCATTAATGAAGTTGATGTCATTGTACTGGCAGTTAAACCACAGACACTGAGTTCCGTGGCAAAAAGCGTGGCCACATTAATCCAGCAAAAAAAATCGCTGGTTGTTTCCATTGCGGCAGGCATTAGCCAACGCAGCCTGAGTCAATGGATAGGCGCCGATGTCGCCATTGTCCGCTGTATGCCCAACACCCCGGCGCTGGTATTGACAGGGGCAACAGCACTGCATGCCAATGCAAAAGTAACAGCTGAACAACGCAACCTGGCGGAAAATATCATGCGTTCCGTTGGCATTGCACTTTGGGTTAAAGATGAAAACGAGTTAGACGCAGTAACCGCAGTTTCCGGCAGTGGTCCCGCGTATTATTTTCTACTCATGGAAGCGATGGAAAAAGCCGCTGTAGAATTGGGTTTAAGTGAAGCGACTGCCCGATTATTGGTTCAGCAAACAGCATTAGGCGCGGCTAAAATAGCGCTGGAATCGTCCGAGTCACCCGAACAATTACGCAAACGGGTCACTTCACCCGGTGGTACCACCCAAAAAGCCATAGATACTTTTGAGCAAGGTCAGTTCACTGAACTGGTTTCAAAAGCATTACACGCGGCACGTGACCGCTCTATTGAAATGTCCAAGCAGTCGGAGAATACCTGATGGGCTCTACTTACATGACTGATCCGATTATTTTTTTAATCGATTCCCTGTTTTCTCTGTATATCCTGGCGGTATTGCTACGCTTTTTATTGCAATGGTGCGGTGCGGATTTTTATAACCCTATCTCCCAGTTTCTGGTCAAGATAACCCATCCGCCCTTAAGAATCCTGCGTCGATTCGTGCCGTCTATCGGGAAAATAGATACCTCGTCGCTGATTCTTATACTAGCCTTGCAAATGTTTGCTGATTTCTCGATATTGATGCTGAAAGGCGTCACTATCAATATAGGCGCATTGACTATTTTATCAATTACCCAACTGATCTCTTTGCTGATCAATGTGTTTGTTTTCGCGGTATTTGCCAGAGCCATACTCAGCTGGATGAATCCGGGGACTTTTAATGCAGCGGCTTCAATTTTGGCTACCCTGACCGAACCTTTGCTTGATATCTGTCGCAAAATTATCCCCGACCTGGGCGGCTTGGATTTATCTCCTCTCGTCGCCCTGTTATTGTTGCAATTGGCGAAAATGGTCATTTTGCCGCCATTGCATGAATTGGCCAGTTTGATTGGTTGAGCCTGAATTCCCGGCAGTTTGCAGCGAGTGGTAGGTCGTTTTTCAAGTTTGATAACGAAGACGACTATCATCTGTTTCTCGATGTCCACTGCTGCCCCAACTCACTGGCTGGCTGGCTGGCTGAGAATTATGCGCCAGCCAAGACGTCGAAAACATATGATCTTTATTTAGAACTCATGCTTATGATGCTTTATCGCGTGACGTTCTCAATAGTAAAGTGCCTACGCCCTGATCGGTAAAAAGCTCTAGCAGTACCGCATGTTCCACGCGCCCATCGATAATATGAACACTGGTTACCCCCCCTTTTAGCGCATCGGTAGCGCAACGGGTTTTAGGGATCATACCGCCCGATATGGTGCCATCTTCAATCAAATCATCAATATCCTTGATGGACAAACCTGTCATCAGGTTTTCCTGTTTGTCCAGAATACCGGCAGTATTGGTCAACAATATCAATTTTTCGGCTTTTAGCACTTCAGCAATCTTGCCTGCAACCAGATCGGCATTAATGTTATAGGATCGGCCATCTTCGCCAACGCCGATGGGAGCGATAACAGGAATAAAATCACTGCGCCCCAGCATATCGACAACAGCAGGGTCTATGCTGCTCACTTCTCCGACATGACCCAGATCAATAATTTCTGAAGCATTAGCTTCCGATTCTGACTTTTTCTGGTGAATTTTTTTTGCCCGGATAAAATCACCGTCCTTTCCGGTTAAGCCTACTGCCTTACCGCCATGCCTGTTGATTAAATTTACAATTTCCTTATTCACCAGTCCGCCCAACACCATTTCAACCACATCCATAGTCTCACTGTCCGTGATGCGCATACCATCAATAAAGCCGGTTGTTTTCCCCAGCTTAGTCAACAATTGGCCAATTTGAGGGCCGCCACCATGAACTACAACCGGATTTAGCCCAACCAGCTTCATCAAGACTATATCCCGGGCAAAACTGTGCTTGAGCGCTTCATCAACCATCGCATTACCGCCAAATTTAACTACTACGGTTTTGCCTTTAAAGCGTTGAATATAGGGCAAGGCTTCAATAAGTACATCGGCTATTTGGTGAGCTGTTCTTTTTTGCATGATTTTCTGACTTTCCATTTTTGAATAATACTTAAAGGTTTAAATACGAATTTAGAGCCAAATTTGTAGTTATGAATTCAAAGAGCTATATCTATTGTATTTCCCCTCACCCAACCCTCTCCCTTTGGAGAGGGCTATTTTTCGGCACTGTGAAAAATTAACTCTTGATTCGCATTTAAACACAGAGGCAGGAAGAACACAGAGAAAACATCAAAAAAACCCTGTGCTCTCCTTGTTGCTGTGGTGAATATTGTCTACAAGTTACTCTGTAATAATTGCGCTTTTAATGCCGAGACCAGAAAGATGCTTAATGACGACCTGTATGACCAAAGCCGCCTTCACCTCTATCTGTCATGGTGGTAAAATCTGCGACCAGTTTAAAAGCGACTTGCACCACTGGCATAAACAGTAGTTGTGCGATTCTTTCACCTGGCTGAACAACATAATCATTCATGCCATCATTGTGCAAAATGACCCCTATTTCGCCATGATAATCTGAATCGATAATACCCAGGCCCTGCCCTACCCGAACCTGACTGTTCAAACAAAGCCCGCTCCGGCTTGCAACAACCGCGACTAACCCGGGATCCTGAATATTTACAGCCAGACCTGTACCAATCAGTCTATTTTTTCCCCCGGCAATCACTATTGATTCCTCAATACAGGCAACCAGATCAACACCCGCCGATCCTTTGGTCTTATAGGCAGGCATTCCGTATTTTTCAAGTAAAGGATTTACTATCCTGGTTTCGATCAGTCTTTTCATCTACTAGACACCACACAAATCGACATTATAACCTACCCTATAATGAACACCGTTACGGTTGGGAATATTTAAAACACAATAACTCTTATAGCTCCGGCTTGCGGATTATTGAAAAAAATCATGATGGATGCATACATCGAACTTAGCTGCTGAAAGCAGCAACTCCTGTCCGGTTATTTTAGTCAAGCACATGGATAAAAACTGTAATAAGATAGTGCCAGTTTCTACTATGAAAGAGCCACTGTCATGCGTCGTTTTATTCTACTGAGTTTCCTTGCCTTCCCGGCATTTGCTGTTGATGAGCAACCGCCAAAACTTGAAGCCGTGCCCGAAGCACCAGAGCCGCCCATGCCGGTACAAAGTGGAGAGACACTGGAACCTGATATTACCATTATTCGTAAAGGTAAATCGACAATACAGGAATACCGCAGAGGCGGCAGACTCTATATGATCAAAGTAGTACCGGATATCGGTCCTCCGTATTATTTCCTTGATAACGATGGCGACGGCAAAATGGATGTCCGCCGCGACGATCTGGATAAAGGCAGCAACATCAATATGTGGAAAATATTGGAATGGAAGTAGCCTGATCTGTGTCTGTCTATACTCCAATAACCCGCCTGCAACTCGATCAATTCTTTAGCACCTACGCCCTCGGTGAGATCATCTGTTTTGAGGGCATACAAGATGGCATCGACAATACCAATTATTTCGTAGAAACCACTCAGGGCAGTTTCGTCTTAACACTGTTTGAAACACTGACTGCCGATGAGTTGCCTCATTTCATGAGACTACTGTCGCATCTGGTCAAACACAATATTCAATGCCCGGGACCTCAGCCTGACCGGCAAGCCAGCGTATTACGTGAACTTAACAACAAGCCTGCAGCACTATTCAAGCGATTATCGGGTAAGGCAACAACATCACCATCAATTGAACAGTGTCAGGAAATCGGCATACACCTGGCAAATGTACATCTCAGTACACAAGACTATGTTTTCCCGATAAAAAATAACAATGACCTGGGCTGGTGCAAAATGCTGTTGAATAAAATCGGCGCACTGTTATCTGCCACAGACCGGGCACTTATTAACGATGAACTGCTTTTTCAAACCGCGAATGCTTCGGCAAATCTCCCTCAAGGCGTTATACACGCAGACTTGTTCAGAGATAATGTCCTGTTTGTTGATGACCAGCTCAGCGGCATACTGGATTTTTACAGTGCCTGTAACGGCGCGTTGCTGTTTGATATTGCGATAACTGCTAATGACTGGTGCTGCGAAAACGGGGACATTAATCCCGATAAAATGACAGCCCTGCTCTCTGCGTATGAAAACCTGAGACCACTAGAACAACTGGAAAAGCAACACTGGCAAACAATGCTCAGAGCAGCCGCTTTACGTTACTGGCTATCCCGATTGGAACATCAACTCTATCCCCGGCCCGGCGACTTAATCCAGCAAAAAGACCCGCTGATTTTTAGACACATACTCCAGCAGCATCGGCAATAGCATCTTGACTGACCTCTAAAAGGGCGACCCAGTCGCCCCATCACGAATCAGTGTATCTCGGACAGAAGCATTGCCATCATGTTTTCAGCCTGCCGCAAGTAGCCGCCGCCAAATAAATTCAGGTGGTTAAAAACATGATACAGATTGTAAAACGTCTTTCTAATGCCATAGCCATGATCCAGTGGCCAGGCAGCCTGATAAGCCGCATAAAAATCCTGACTAAAGCCTCCAAACAACTCCGTCATCGCCAGATCAGCTTCCCTGTCGCCATAATAACAGGCAGGATCAAAAATAACGGGATACCCCTGCTTATCGGCACCCGCATTACCCGCCCATAAATCGCCATGTAATAGCGAGGGTTGCGGCAGGTAACTATCAAACAACGCCGCCATTTCGCTGCAAAGACGCTCACCATTGGCTTGCAGTCTGCCGCCATAGCCTTTAGTTGCAGCCAGTTTTAATTGAAACCCCAAGCGCTGCTCACGCCAGAAACTCAGCCAATCATTGCTTTGGTTATTAAGCTGCAAAGTACTGCCGATAGTATTATCCCTGTGCCAGCCAAAATACGGCTGATGTTGCTGATGCATGAGCGCAAGCTGACGCCCCAATAGGCGATCGGAGGCTTTATCTGAACAGCCGAACTCAAGGTTTTCCAACACCAAAAATGAATGCTCGGCTGTTTTTCCGTAAACAACCGGCGCTGGCACTCGTACCGCCTGAGTCTTTGCGATGTCCTTTAACCCATCAAATTCAGCCTCAAACATGGCCACTAAATCAGCGCGATTTAGTTTAACAAAATAGGACTTGTCATTACCTTGCAGCCGGAAAGCGGAATTGATGTCGCCACCTGAAAGGCTGTGAGCAGAAACGACTTTAAAAGCCTGTCCGGTTGCTGATTCAATCTGTTCTGAAATAGCTTGCCAATTCATAGACAAAAAGATTCCTGATCATTAAAACTTGCTCGTTCCCGAAATCCAGCCAGCGAGCGAACCACTAATTCGCGTGCTTTCTTCTATAAAAAATAGATGAAACAACTGACAACCCGATCAATACCGCTCCAACCAGACCAGTAACCACCTCGGAAATATGATGGGTCATGCTGATTAGCATAATGGCCGCCAGTGAACCAATGGCGTAATGAGCGCCGTGTTCCAGAAACACATATTCATCCAACGTGCCCTTGCGTACCAGATACACGGTCAGACTTCGTACATACATCGCACCAATTGCCAAACCCAGCATAATAATGACGACATCCTTAGTGATCGCAAACGCACCAATAACGCCATCAAATGAAAACGAGGCATCCAATACTTCAAGATAGAGGAAGCTCATAACGCTGCCTTTTTTAATGGCTTCCGAAACTTCTTCGCCTTCTTCTTCATCCTCGAATAAAGCCGCCAAACTATCCACGATAACGAATAACATAACGCCATATATACCGGCAACCAGAGCTTTTAAATGAATCGCTTCGGGCAGCCAGTTATGCATAGTTAACAGTAGTCCTAATGCCAGAATGATTTCAATAGCTTCAAGCTTTCCGAATGAGGCCATTTTTTTTTCTATGTATCCCAACCAATGCAATTCCCTTCTTTCATCAAAGATAAACGAGAAAAAGACCATCAGCAAAAACATTCCGCCAAATGCCGCAATTTGTACATGTGAGTCAGTTAAATGCCTCGCATACGTTTCGGGATCCTGTAACGCCATTTCGGTTACGCCAACAAAATCGATACCCGTGGCAGCCGAAACAATGGCAATAGGAAATACCAGGCGCATACCAAATACTGCGATTAAAATCCCCCAGGTTAAAAAGTACTGTTGCCAGCGCTCATCCATGCGCTTTAAGATGGACGCGTTCACAACGGCGTTATCAAATGATAAACTCACTTCAAGAACCCCAAGAAT
>NQJI01000108.1 GCA_002256705.1 Methylococcaceae bacterium NSM2-1 | reverse complement strand
AAATGAGTGGTCAGGTATGCATTCCAGGGTTTGGTGATTGCCAGGATGTTTTGGTCCAATTCATTGGCGTTTTGCTGAATGACCTCGGGACTTGGATTGACCAAGGCCGAGGCGATAAGCATCAGATTTTCCCGCTGCAGTTCACTGATAGTGAACATCAGACCCATGGTAACCGTGCGATCCTTATACACCGAACGCAAGCCTTCGTTGGTCTTGTTCATGCCGCGCAAGCCCATGCCGCCAATGACAATCATCAGTAGGGATAGCAGGCCGATGAGGAATGTCAGCCGGGATTTAACGGTAAAATTCTTGAAAGGATTGAGCTTTCTCAATAGCGTCGATTTGACGACTTTGCCGTCCTGGATTTTCAGATTGCCCGCTTTGCCGTCACGGAATAGCTGGTAAACATCGCTTGCCGCTTCGATTTGCTCAGGGCTGGCTTTGAGGCGGACGGACATGTAGCCGACCAGTTGATCATTTTCGTAGAAAGGGGCGATATTATTTAATAGCCAATAATAATCACCGTTTTTACAGCGATTCTTGACCACCCCGGTCCACGGGCGCCCCGCTTTCAGCGATCCCCACAAATCTTCAAAGAATTCTGCCGGAACGTCGGGATGGCGCACTATGTTATGAGCTTTACCGATCAGTTCTTCCCGGGAGAATCCGCTTATTCGGATGAAGTCCTCGTTGACATAGGTAATCACCCCTCTTAAGTCAGTCTTAGAAACAATGGAGATGTTTTCACTTATCGGGTATTCAACATCGGTGACCGGCATATTGATTTTCATGAACATCCTCTTTTAACTGGGTTTGATAATGCACTCCGATGACACTGGCTGCCTCGTCCAAAATCGGCTGACCAACGCTGCTCAGGTAGCTTCTGCTTGTTATGCGGATTCGCTGATCGGCCTGGCTCAAGCTTGGCCTGCGACAAACCGAAACCCGATGTAATTGTCACGATTGACAGGTGAGTACCAGCCACGGTTAGCAGAACGCGTACGCCATCCATGGTTGCTCCATGAGCCACCGCGCAATACCCGCGAAGAACCTGTATCGGAACCTGTAGGATCGACAACCGGAAACACAGAAAAATCGTCATACCAATCTGCGCACCATTCCCAAACATTCCCGTGCATTTCATGCAGTCCCCAAGGATTAGCTGGAAGTGATTTGACGGCTACAGTTTTTTCCCGGCACCCGCCTTTTTTGCCATCTGTATAAGGCACATTGCCATCGTAGTTGACTTGCTCAGTGGTAATGGTTTCACCAAAAGAGAAAGGGGTAGTCGTTCCTGCGCGGCATGCGTATTCCCATTGCGCTTCCGTCGGAAGCCGAGCGCCCAATTCTGGAATCAGGTTATTGAGTAGCTTCAGGAATTTCTGCACATCATCCCAACTTACTTGCTCAACCGGATTATTTTCATTCTCCTTAAAAAATGCCGGATTATCTCCCGTCACAGCCTTCCACAAAGCTTGAGTACAAGCTGTATCAGCAAGCCAAAACCCTTGGGAAAGAGTAACTTGATGCTGGATTTCGTTATCACGGCGCTCTTTTTCTGATGTAGGTGATCCCATGCAAAAAATACCAGGCGGAATCCAGCGACAGCGCTGAGTAATGCCTTTGATTATAAGATCGGTAAAAAGGCCAACTCTATCATACCTAAACTCATCGCCCGATTGTGGTAAATAGACTCGCCTGATTTTGCCTAGCTGTTCAAATTCAACCCATAAACCTTCAGAATCAAGGCCTATTTTCGATGCCCAGCTAGGTTTAATAAGTTCTGTATTCAACATGTGGCGATCCATTGACTGGCTGGTAGCAAAATTCTGTCAAGCAGTTCTTCGAAATGGGGTTCAATATGAAAATCTCCCGTTAAAAGATTCATATCGGCAAACATCATGTAAATAATCAATCACGGGACAAAACTTGTCAAATTCTATTGATTCTGCTTGTAATCTAAAGTTTATGCCATCCCTGCCGGAAGAACTTGACGCCTCTTTCAGGGCATTTTTTATGCCTCCAAAATTTTTGTATGCTTTTCGTTCATTGGTAATATAAAAACACGACTCAGATTCAACGATGAAGAAGCCCTTATCAAAATCTTGTCGCTTGAGTGCAGTTGCCTGGCTCATTTATGCAATAGGTTTTATATTAGAAGTCCCTGTAATAGGGACGACCGGCAGGTCGTCCATTAAATTTAGTGTGGACGGGATAATTGATAAGGCTCCGGCGCGACAGCAGTAGGGCGGCCTAAAATAAGATCGACCATGAGTTGTGCAGACGCAGGCCCCATCACCAGGCCATTTCTAAAATGACCGGCGTTAATGCTTAAATTGCAGATTTCGGGGTGTTTATCTATATAGGGTATGCCATGTTCAGTGCCGGGTCTTAAGCCCGCCCAATGATGAATTAGAGGAGCATTTTTAAGCGCCGGCAGTAGCTTTAAGGCAAACTCAGACAGCCGATCCCGTGCAGCTGTTGTTGTGCTTTTATTAAAGTCATCCTGCTCTACCGTGCTGCCTGCAAGGATTTTTCCGTCACGTCGCGGAATCAGGTATTGATCCCCGTCCAGCACCATAGTGCGCAAAATTTCCGGCTTGGCGTCAAATAACAACATTTGTCCTTTGACGGGGGCAATTTTCGGCGCATCGCCCATAATCCCGGGAAAAAGTTTCCGGAATAACTGGCCAGTCCAGGCGCCGGCAGAAATAACCAGTTGGTTAACAGTGAACTGTCCCGTCGTTGTGTTGATACTTGTTATCCGGTTTTGTGCCAGAGCAATAGATGTCAATTCGCAATGCTCTAATAAAGTCACACCCTTGTTGATGAGGTCCTGTTTTAATGATTTAACCAGTCGGGGATTACGAGCCTGGGCAATCTCGGGCAACCAAAGCGGATTTTCCGGGGTTGTATCAAGGTCGTTAAAAAATTCCGTCCCGGCATGTTGAAATGCTATCTTGTTGGTATTACACCAGTCGACTGCTGCGGTAATATCCGGATTTTTGGTTATCAGTAAACCACAGGGAGTCCATTCGGGGTCCAAATGGGTTTCAGAGATCAGTTGCGCGGCTAAAACGGGATACAAGGACAGACTTTGTATTGCCAGGCGAGTAATCGCATTCGCCTGCCGCCAGGGATAAAGCGGCAGCAAAATGCCGCCTCCTGCCCAGGAGCTTCCTGTCCTAACAGGTTTTTATCGATAACCGTCACTGTAGCGCCGGCATTAAAAAATTCTCTGGCAGTCAGCAGGCCGATAACGCCGCCGCCAATAATGGTAATATCTGGGGTTTTAGTCATGGATGTGGGTAAAGGTAAGAACAAAAGTGGACTCGTTGTGTAGTCATATAGTCGGGGGAAATCTTGTAAAGCAAAAATAGTGGATTGGGAATGACTGCGCAGTTGACGTTTTTACCACAGCGAGCTCAGAGAATACAGTGTTATAAATTATCATTGTTCTTTACCGATTCTATCAAACTATCAATGGCAGGTTTGGCGTTTTATTTCGCCAGTGTGGGAACAAGATGCATGAAGAATTTTAATAGCGTTGTAAGTCGGATTATTTGAAGATTTATGTTGTTTTTTTCAGACAATTACATAAGAGCAATTAAGGTTATGCCGTTACTCATTGATAATTAAAGGTTAATAGGCAATAAAAAAATAGCGTTAAAACTTGTAGGGAAATGAATTTGCTGCTATTATTGCCCCCGTGAAATCAAGTTTGTTGTATTAAAGCAAATTTTTGTAAATTAACAACCTCATGAGGGGGAATCAATGACATTTAAAAAAAATAACATATGCTTGGGCGTAGCCTTGGCGACAATAACAGTGGCGGGTGCCTTGGTTTCTCCACAAGCTGCTGCAGGCACAAAAGCAGAGCGTATGTCAGAAGCTGCAAACAACAAAGTTGACGCATTGGAAGCTCAACTTCAAGCCATGCAAGCAGAATTGGCGAGCTTAAAAGAGCAAGCAAATCGTCCTGCTGATTCTGAAAAAGTTCAGGAACTGGATGCATGGATGACATCCGTTAAATCCCAGCCTGTTGAAGCTAAAACTAAAGACAACATGGTATTCTTCCGCGGCGGTTATGCTCATGCTAATGAAGATAGAGGTGGTACACTTGATCCTACATCAAATACCGCTTTTGGTGCTAGCAACCCAAACGGTCAGTTAAATGGGAATATAAACGACCAGGATGCCTGGTATTTCGGTGCCGGCTTTGACTTCAGCCTGGACGATAACCTGTTTGGCCTAATGGACGACACTGAAGTATTGGCTGAGCTAGGGGTTAACTATACAGAGCTGGCTACAATTCAGCCCAATGGTATATCCTTTAACGTTCCTCTAGGAGGAGGTGCTACTTTACCCGCAGTCAATACCGAATCAGCAACTATCAACATGGCGACTGTATCGGCTTCTCCAAAAATAAAATTCTTGAAAAACAGTGCATTTAGACCCTGGTTGATTCCAGTTGGTTTCGAACTGAATGTGATCAGTCCGCCATCCGATGCAATTACCGTATTAACTCCAGGCATGATGTTTGGTGTTGGTGCTGACTACAAAATCTGGAAGAATCTTTACGTCGGTGCTGACGTCCGTTACCACTATGCACCTGGCGACGTTGATGGTGTGAACGTTAATACCTTAAATGCCGGCGGTTACCTCGGTATCGGTTTCTAAGCCAAGCGCTTAAAATCAAGTCCGATAAAAAGGGAGGGCGTAAAACCCCTCCCTTTTTTTGTGTAAATTTCGGGTGAATTGACGTTTAGTGTTATTGAGTTCATACTTTGAAAAAGTAACTTAACACGAGTTCTCAATATGAAAGCAACCGCAAAAGATCTTAGAATTCATTCAAAAGGGCTGCTTGAAGCTGTAAGCAGGGGAGAAGATGTTGTGATCACCTTCAGAGGCAAACCTTGCGCCCGGCTAGTGCCTTATGAAAAAACTGATAAGCCAATCGCGCTGGATAATGATGATGATTTGTTCGGGATATGGGCGGATCGAATTGATATTGAATCTGTAGAAGAGTATGTGCAGAGCTTGAGAAAAGGCAGGTTTTGATGTTGGTCGATACGGATGTGCTGATCTGGTACTTGAAAGGCAACAACAATGCACGGCAGGAAATAGAAGCATTATCAGGTTTTTTTATTTCGGTGGTGACTTATATTGAGTTGGTTCAGGGGATGCGAAATAAACAGGAACTTATTGCATTAAGGCGGGCGTTAAGATTTTGGAATGCAAAAGTGCTGTACATCTCTGAAGATATTTCAGCCAAAGCCCTGTTTTATGTTGAACACCATTATTTAAGTCATTCAATGCAGCTTGCTGATGCTTTAATTAGTGCGACGGCTGTGGCGAATGGACTTGATATTTTTACAGGCAATGTAAAGCACTATCAAGTCTTGAAGGATATTTCAATAAAAAAATTTAAGCCAGTTTAAATAATGAAAACCCTTTACCCTGAAATAACCCCCTACCACACTTTTTTTCTTGAAACAGACAGCAAACATTCGGTCTATGTAGAGCAAAGCGGTAACCCTGACGGTATTCCGGTTATTTTTTTGCACGGCGGGCCGTGTTCCGGCACCAAACCCGATCATCGGCGTTTTTTTAATCCTGAACACTATCGCATTATTCTCTTTGATCAGCGGGGCTGTGGTTTGTCTTTGCCTTTTGGTGAACTGGAGAGCAATACCACTCAGGA
>NQJI01000107.1 GCA_002256705.1 Methylococcaceae bacterium NSM2-1 | reverse complement strand
GGTCGGTGCAGGTGCCATACAAGCCGATATATCCCATCTTGCGCAATATCTTGGCATCGCTGCCGCCGCTTTCTTTTTGTTGACCCTGTCATTGAAGTGGATTCTGGCCCAGAGACAACGGAAAAGCCTGGGCATAAGCTAGAATCAACGTGCTACAAACGTGCTCGGCTACCTAATCTTCAACTTCGGACACCCAGTCCAGCCATTCGCTAAGAACTATTAATGTCCAGATTGACCGGGCATGATCAGCCTTGCGTTGCCTGTGTTCCTGCAACAGATCCACAGCAACGAAACAATTAACGCCGACGCGATCCAGCAGAGGCGAGGATAATCTTGATTTAGCCCATTCATACAGCGGTTCGCGCAACCAGCTGCTCAAGGGTACAGATAGACCCCGCTTTTTGCGGTGCACTATTTCCGCGGGCAGGTATCTCAGTGCATACCGTTTCAGAAAAACTTTGGTTTGTAATCGATGGATACGCTCCTTCTCAGGGAGAGAGGCGGCGAATTCCATTACTTCCTGATCGAGAAAGGGCGCACGCAGTTCCAGCGCTGATTTCATACTGGCACGGTCTGCCTTGGTCAACAAACCTTCCGCCAGCGACGTTTCGAGATCATGCTGTTGAAGTCGATCCAGCATTTCTGCTGACAAATAACCGGGTCTCGCAATCGATGGTGGTGTTACACCGAGGCGATTCAAAATCGCAGGTGAGATGCAGGAAGTCCAGAGTATGTGGCGGCCAAGAAAATCCAGGTCATCGCCCTGAATAAAGCGTTTAAGCAGAAAGGGGATCGTTACTTTTTTATCGCTCGCCGGCCAGCTTTCTACCCCTCGTCGAATCAATGTTCTGACTGGTTCGGGAAGCTTCGCATAATATCCGGCAAGTCCTGCGCCAAAGTAGGTCGGATAGCCGCCGAATAGTTCATCCGCACCTTCCCCAACCAAAGCAACGCGCACATCCTGCGCGGCACGGCTGGCCAGAAGAGCACTGGGCACCCAGGCGGGATCGGCAAGCGGTTCGCCGACCTGACGGACCAGTTTGGCGATGGTAGGCGGAAAATCTTCGGGGCGCACCCAGACTGGTACGAACTCAACACCCAAGGTGTTTGCCACTTGTGCGGCATAATGTCCTTCGTCATACGAGGCTTCACTGAAGCGAAGACTGTAGGCTTTTAGTGTTTTTTCCGGGCGAATGGATCGGGTAACCGCAGTGATTAAAGAAGAATCAAGGCCGCCGCTTAAAAACAGACCAAAATCGACATCAACCTCGCTTTGCCGCCGCACTGACTCCCGAAAAATTTTGTCGAACGCATCCAAAGAGCCCGTCTGTTTGGTAGACTGTACTATATCCCAACGCCAGTAACGTCTGCGTTGAATGCCAGTGACATCTATCGTTACCACCTCTCCCGGCGACACTTTTTGAATGTCCTTGAAGGGGGTTTCAGGTGCGACAAAAAAGCCGGATTGCAAATAACCATGAACGGCGTTCGTGCTGATGTTAAAGGCATGTGAGCCAGGCGATACCAATGCTGCAATCAGCGAGGCAAAAGCAACGATGCCGTCGTTGACCGAGTAAAAAAGTGGTCGTTCGCCTGCGCGGTCACGGGCAAGCAATAATTTTTTCTCGCGCGGATCCCAGATCGCGATAGCAAAGGCCCCCTTGAGCCGTTCCACAAAGGCATCGCCCAGCTCCAGATACAAGGCGGGAATTACTGCGACGTCGGTACTCTGCTCAACAGTCCGGCCACGATCAAGCAACCATGCACGCAACTCTTGGTGGTTATCAATCTCGCCATTGCAGGCCATCATGACACCGCTGTCGCGGTCAACAATCGGTTGCTTGCCGTCGTTTAAACCTCGAATGGCCAACCGGGTCATGCCAAAAATTGCCGATTGATCGCCGTCAATCCCGGTATCATCCGGGCCCCGATGCATCAACGCGTCAACCATCATGTTCACCTGTTGCTGTATCGAATTCTCTTCCGTCATCCCCTCATGGACAACTAAACCACAAATACCGCACATATCAGTTTCCTGCTGGAGTGGGTAGTAAGACCGCCCAGTATTTAGAATCCAGATCCACCACATCAACGCCACGCTCCTGCGCAATTTCTTTGAGTAGTGCCAAGTGGCTTTTCCTGGCAAGCAGGTAGACCGGGTGAGTACGGGTGGCGAGCCAATGCTGCCATTGCTCTAAGGGTACAACGCCCTCGGGCCAGGGCTTGCCGGAATTTAGCGTGAATGAAACATAGTTGCTGGATAGTTCTTTGCCGTCACGGGTCAAGACCGTCACCTGACGCTTGAGATAAAACGGCAGGCCATGGGGCAAACATTCCATACAAACCAGTTCGGTAGTCGGAGGTAACGTTGTCGGGATGCGTTCGGCCAGGCTGCGCGACGAGCGGGTCTGTGCATAAATAGCCAGAAGATCAAAATTGACGGTCAATAAAAGAAGAGGAAAACTTATGAAGGCGGCAAATACCAGCCGCGTGTTTCGAGTCCAGATAGCGAGCGCTGCAAGGAGCGCAACAATACCAAAAGATAACGCCATGGGTAAGAACGTGGGTATGAAAAGATCAAAGAGCTCATGTTTAAACGTGAGTCTGCTTTTGAGCAGTTCAGGATTTAAAGCAATCGTGCCCAACAATACAGCCATTATTGTACTCAACAGCAGTAGAGGCATCGTTCCATGCCATACAATTCGGGCTGCACGCCCGGCACTGTGGGTCAGCGCGCTGGCAAAAACACGCGCGGTCAGGATTCCAAGAGCGACTATCGCAGTGAGTATGTAGCCGGGCAATTTCGATTGTGAAACGGAGAAAAACAATACTACAACTATGGCCCAAACGACAAACAGGCGATCGGCGCGAGACCAGCGCTTTCTTTCCTGCCAGGCTGCAACTACGGATTCCGGCAGCAGGAGACTCCAGGCAAAAAAGGTACCTGCAATGATGGGCGCATAAAAATAAAAAGGGGCTGTACGATGAAATTCGGTGGTGGTAAAGCGGGCGACCGATTCCCTCATAATGCCATAATAAGGAAAGTCAGGACGGAGCAACGAGAGCCCGACAAACCACGGTAGCACAACAGCAAAAAAAACAGCCCAATTGCGCGGGGCAAAGACCTTCTTCATCACGCCCAGTCGACCCTCAACACCATTGAAGATCGCAATCACCAGGGTGGGTACAATAAACCCCACAGGGCCTTTAATCAGGGTGGCGATTCCCGCCGAAAAGGCACCAATCAGATACCAACGTATTCGCTGTTTGCCTTCGCACTCCTCCGCCAGAAAACACGCAAAAATGGTGGCGCTTACAAAAAAGGCCAGGGACATATCAAAAATGACATACCGGGAAAAGGCTATGTAAAGCGGAGTTGTGGCTACGATGAGTATGGCAAGCATGGCGGTACGCTGGTCGTACACGCGCCGACAAAACAGGAACACGACCACGAGCAGTGAAAAGCCAAAGAAAGCGGAAGATAATCTGGCAACGCCTTCCGATTCCCCGAACAGTGAAAAGGACAGCGCGATAGTCTTGAAGTAAAAGGCCGGCTTATCAAGATAGGCAAGTCCGTCATAAGTCGGTACCAGCCAGGAATGGGACTGGCTCATTTCTCTCGCCACTTCGGCGTTGCGCCCTTCATCCGGAGAGATTAATGCAAGACCTCCCAGGCGGCCGAATAGCATATAGGCACAGACAATGAATGATAAAACCAGAAGCCAGCGATTAGTCTTGAGAATGGTCATTCTGCCGGCGCCGGCAGAGTTGCCCGTTTGAAGGGAGGAAGAAGTCATCGTTTTTAATGTCTAGGTATGGAAGTTAAATGATGGACTGAGACAGACTTTTTTATCCACCATAATAAGCATAAAAAATGGATAGAAAAGCGTTGCTCACGGTTGGATTTCGCGTGAGTAAATCAATACGGCTTTTTGAGATTATTGTTCAGGCGAGGCTTTTACTTGCCACTTCATAAACGTCTTTCGAAATAGCCTCGGTGGTCATTATCCTTTCCAATTGTGCTTTCATCAGCGCTTGTCTGCCTGCGTCATATCTGCGCCATGACGTTAATGGGCTTAACATGCGTGAAGCAACCTGCGGGTTTAAGGTGTTGAGTGCAATAATCTGAGTGCCAAGAAATTGATAACCTTGTCCATTGGCAGCATGAAAATGTAAAGGATTCGCCTGGCTGAATGCGCCAATCAAGGCTCTAACCCGATTTGGATTTTTTAAATCAAACGCAGGATGCTGCATTAATGCCTGAACAGTAGCAAAGGTGTCGGGATTATGGCTTGATGCTTGTAGTGCAAACCATTTATCAATGACCAACGCTTCCGCTTGCCATTGCTGGTAAAAACCGGCCAGGCACTCCTGTTTTGCGGGATGTGAACCATTCACAACGACTGCTAAAGCCGCTATTTGATCGGTCATGTTTCTAGCCGTGTCAAATTGCTTTTGTGACCATTGTTGAATGTCCGGTTTTTCAAGTCTGCCTAAGTAAGCTAAACAGGTGTTTTTGATGCGTCTGCGGCCAATAGCGCCGGCATCAAATACCCCTGACTCGTCCCGATGATTATCCAGGTATAGGGTTTTAAACTGAGTTTGTAGTTGTTCAGCCAAGCTCAGCACGACAAACTCCCTGGCCTTATGAATAGCTTCTACATCGACAACCTGCATTTGCTCTGCCAGATAGGTTTCTGAGGGAAGGCTTAATAATAATGAAAAATACGACAAGTCATCCCATGATTGTCCCATGACCTGTTTAAAGGCAGTGACAATAATCGGATTTATCAGCATCTGCCGGCCGTTTTGCACATCAGCGATTAGCCCGGAAATAATCTGCCCCGCAAGTTGCTGTCCTGCTTCCCAGCGATTAAAGGTATCGCTGTCATAGCTTAATAAAAACGCCAGTTCTTCAAGGCTGCGCTCCATGACCAGCTTAACAGGCGCGGAAAAGCCTCTTAAAACAGAGACTACAGGCTGTGCTTTTAGATCCTCAAAGGTAAAGGTTTGCTCGGCCTGGGTTACTTGTAAAATGATTTCATTACTGGCTTGAGTATTTTCTTGCAGTTTACACGGCGAGATAACTCCGTCTTTGTTGATTAAACCGACAGTCACAGGAATATGTAGCGGTTCTTTAACAGCTTGTCCAGGCGTTGGCGGACAATGCTGATTGATGGTTAAAGTCAGGATTTGTGCTGAAGGGTTATATGATTGCTGAACTGTCAATACCGGTGTTCCTGCCTGTGCATACCAGCGACGGAATTGGGTTAAATCAACGGAGTTAGCCGCTTCCATCGCATTGACAAAATCATCGCAGGTTACCGCTTGGCCATCATGACGTTCAAAATATAAATCACTGCCTTTGCGAAAGCCTTCCGCACCCAGCAAAGTGTGGATCATACGCACCACTTCGGCGCCTTTTTCATACACGGTCAAAGTGTAGAAATTGTTAATTTCTATATAAGCATCAGGTCGTATCGGATGCGCCATGGGACCTGCATCTTCTGCAAACTGACGCGTGCGCAGATTGTTGACAACTTCAATGCGTTTTACCGCTTTGGAGGTGCGGTCGCCGGTAAATTCCTGGTCGCGAAATACCGTAAAGCCTTCTTTCAGGCTAAGCTGAAACCAGTCTCGACAGGTAATGCGATTTCCCGTCCAATTATGAAAATATTCATGACCGATAACGCCTTCAATATGCTCATAATCGGAGTCAGTCGCAGTATCAGG
>NQJI01000106.1:5768-8210 GCA_002256705.1 Methylococcaceae bacterium NSM2-1 | reverse complement strand
ATTGAGGCGATGAAAATCCTTAATCAGATTGAAGCCGATAAAAGCGGTATTGTTACTCAAATTCTGGTTGATAACGCTGAACCGGTCGAATATGGCCAACCCTTATTCATCATTGAATAACACGGAAAACGGGGGACACTCATGTTCGACAAAATAGTCATCGCTAATCGGGGCGAAATCGCATTGCGTATTTTACGCGCATGTAGAGAATTAGGCGTTAAAGTAGTCGCTGTCCATTCTGAAGCAGATAGGGACCTTAAGCATGTACGCCTGGCCGATGAGTCGGTGTGCATTGGCCCTGCGGCATCTGCTGACAGCTACCTAAATATTCCAGCCATCATCAGCGCGGCCGAAGTGACTGATGCAGAAGCCATTCATCCCGGCTACGGCTTCCTTTCCGAAAATGCTGATTTTTCTGAAAAGGTAAAACAGAGCGGCTTTGTTTTTATCGGCCCGAATGCAGAAACCATACGCCTGATGGGTGACAAAATTTCTGCCAAGAACGCCATGCTGGCCGCCGGAATCCCCTGCGTCCCCGGCAATAATGACCCCTTGTCAGACGATGACAGGAAAAACCTCAAAATGGCTCACGAAATCGGTTATCCGGTCATTATCAAGGCAGCTGGCGGCGGCGGCGGCAGGGGTATGCGAACAGTACATACTGAACCAGCGCTTCTCAATGCCATCGCCATGACGAAAGCAGAGGCAGGTAGCGCTTTCGGCAACCCAACTGTTTACATGGAAAAATTTCTGGAAGATCCGCGCCATATTGAGTTTCAGGTGATGGCGGATGCCCACGGCAACGCCATCCATTTGGGTGAGCGGGATTGCTCGATGCAACGCCGCCATCAAAAAGTGGTTGAAGAAGCTCCCGCTCCGGGTATCACCCCAGAACAGCGCAAAACCATAGGCGAACGCTGCGCCAAAGCCTGTATTGATATTGGCTACTTGGGGGCGGGTACCTTTGAATTTTTGTACGAAAAAGGCGAATTTTATTTTATTGAAATGAACACCCGCGTTCAGGTCGAACATCCTGTCACCGAAATGGTGACAGGGTTTGACATTGTCAAAGAGCAACTGCGCATTGCTGCAGGAGAACCGCTATCCATCACTCAGGATCAAGTCAGATTTACAGGTCACGCGATTGAGTGCCGTTTAAATGCAGAAGATCCCCGGACTTTCATGCCCTGTCCCGGCACAATAGATCAGTTTCACATGCCTGGCGGCCCTGGTATTCGCTGCGAGACACACATTTATAATGGCTATAAAGTACCGCCTTATTACGATTCAATGATAGGCAAACTGATTGCTCACGGCGACAACCGGAAAAGCGCAATTGCCCGCATGAATACGGCATTAAGTGAAATAATCATAGACGGCATTAAAACCAATATCCCGCTACAGCAGAACATTATGAATGATAGCGCTTTCGCCATTGGCGAGCAAAATATCCATTATCTGGAAAAAAAGCTGGGGATTTATTAGGTAATAAGTGGGTACGCGGTTAGTGTATTCGGCAATAATGGAAGGCAATGACGAAACGCCCTTGATTTACTTATTTAGTAGTAAGTTCGTATGAGAAGTTACACGGCAATTGTTGAGCGATGTCAGGATACGGGGCTTTATGTAGGTTTTATCCCAAGATTCCAAGGGGCGCATGCGCAAGCGGAAACCTTGGATGAACTCAATAAAAATCTTCGGGAAGTTGTTGAAATGTTGCTAGAGGATGGTGAGCCAATATTGGAAACCGAATTTATCGGCACCCAAAATGTCGTTGTAGCTTGAGCATGGGACACTTGCCCGTTCTTAAGCATCGCGAGATCGTTGCATTGCGTGAAGTATTGGGGTTTAGCGAACTTCGACAACGGGGTTCGCACAAGCAGTTTCGCCACCCTGATGGCAGGTGTACAACAGTGCCATTTCATGCGGGACGTGATGAGTCACCTATTTTGCTTCGGCAAATTACAAAAGATATTGGTTTAACAGTTGAGGAACTTCTTATAGCCAAGTAGAGTGGCGACTGTATGACGGTCCGACGTGATCACTTTCACAAAATGGATAATTATTCATGAATAAGTCCTCCCAACAGGTAATCGATATCCAGACTACCCGTATCCTGAATGCGGTTGGACAGAAGCGTGGGACATCGTGAAATGCAGAAACCAAGGTGGCACTGATCAGTACCTTTTTGCGTGCAACTGCGGTTACCGCACAACAATTTCGTCAAACACAAGCTTGTCAAAGCCGTCGGCCTTGATCCGCGTTAGGTTCAACCGAAGCTCCCGCGGCATAAGTGCGAGGTATGCGGGACTGACGGCGAGGAAAAACCATCATTGGGCGCCGTGGTTCTTCTTCGGTGATGAGGCAAACAGTTGGCCACAGTCCTTTCTATGCACATCTGGTCATAAACGGCGGCATGACTTGGTAACTCCGAAAGCAGAT
>NQJI01000106.1:0-5754 GCA_002256705.1 Methylococcaceae bacterium NSM2-1 | reverse complement strand
GTATGCCTTGTAGGGCAATACAAGGAGCGATTGCCTGACCTAACATTTTTCCAGCTCCGATTTGTCGGGGTTACATTACACCGACCCAAGCACAAACAATCCTTTTAAACAAATCTACTCACATGGCCTGGCATCAAATTTCCGTCATCACCAATGAAAACACTGCCCCCAAACTGGCTGATTTCCTCAGCAATCTCGGCGCCGTATCCGTCACTTATATGGATGCTGAAGACGAACCTGTTTACGAACCGGCTATCGGTGAAACCAAAATATGGAGTAACACCCAGGTTATCGCACTCTACGAATTGGATGTTGACCCTGAGCTTATAAAAAATCGGGTATTCCAGCAGTTTAAGAATGATGACTTACATAACTGGCTGCATGAAGAGGTTGCCGATCAGGAATGGGAACGCGCCTGGATGGAATATTATAAGCCGATGAAATTTGCCGGCAAACTCTGGGTTTGCCCAACGGATCAGGAACAATCTGAACCCGGTACGGTTTGTCTGACGCTGGATCCGGGACTTGCATTTGGCACAGGTACGCACCCGACTACGGCACTATGTCTGGAATGGCTGGCCAGTCATGACTTAACGGGTAAAACGGTCATCGATTACGGCTGCGGCTCCGGCATACTGGCCGTTGCCGCGATATTGCTGGGCGCTAAAATAGCACACGCTGTAGATATTGATCCGCAAGCCTTAACAGCCACTCAAAGCAATGCGTTAAAAAATAATGTTCAGGATAAAATTAAATGCTATTTGCCTGAACAATTTGAGCCTTTTCAGGCTGATATTGTATTGGCCAATATTCTGGCGAAACCTTTAATAGACATGTCGGAACAGATTTCCGCATTGCTTGTTTCGGGTGGGCAGCTGGTGTTATCAGGTATCCTGTACGAACAGGCCGAATCCGTCATCAGCGCTTACCAGCCAAATATTAGCTTCAACCCTTTGGTACAACAGGAAGACTGGATAAGACTGGATGGCGTCAAGCGCTAGTCGTCCCCTCACCACCTTTCCGTTTATTCATAAGCATAAAATTAGCACGTCATACTGGCATGGACTGCCGGTATCCAGGTCACAAGGATGTGATTAGAGCTTGCCATTCTTGGCTTCTGGATTCCGGCAATCCCTGCCGGAACGACGTATAATAAAATAATAGATGATAAGAGTCGTCTGCCTTATGCCTTGCACCATCAACCTTACTCTACATAAACTCACATTAACATGTCGCAACCTGAAATCTATTTAAAAAAGAACGAAGACAAACGCCTGCGCAAGGGGCATCTGTGGGTTTTTAGCAATGAAGTTGACACCAAACGCTCGCCTCTTGAACAGTTCTCGACTGGTGACCTGGTACAGGTTAAAAGTGATGACGGCAAAATTATGGGTACTGCTTATGTTAATCCACAGACCCTGATTTGTGCTCGCCTGCTATCCAGAAAACCCAATCTGAAATGCGGGGTCAATTTTTTTAAAGAGCGTCTGACTACTGCCCTGGCCTTGCGTAAAAAACTCTTTGATAAGCCCTATTATCGCCTCGTTTTTGGTGAAAGTGACGGTTTACCCGGTTTAGTCATTGATCGTTTTGGATCGGTATTATCGGTACAGATAACCACTGCGGGTATTGAACTGCGCAAAGAAGCATTGCTTGCCGCACTGGTTGAATTACTAAATCCAGTCGCTATCATCCTGAAGAATGACAACAGCCAACGACAGCTGGAAGGCTTAAGCCTGGAGTCTGAAATCGCCTACGGCCAACTCCCTGACACACTCATCATTGAAGAAAATGGTGCGCAATTTAAAATAGATATTCTGGAAGGTCAAAAAACAGGCTGGTTTTTCGACCACCGTAGCAGCCGCGCTCTATTGGCAAGTATTGCGAAAAATCAGCGAGTATTGGATTTATTTTCCTACACCGGAGCCTGGGGCATTCCTGCCGCCATGGCTGAAGCATCTGAAGTTACTTGTGTTGACGCCTCTGAAGGTGCATTGGCACTGGCCAAAGAAAATGCTCGGCTCAACCAGGTTGAGGATAAAATGCACTTTGTCCGCAGTGATGTTTTTGAGTTTCTGAAGCAAGCCCGTATGGAAAACCAGCTTTATGATATTATCGTACTGGATCCGCCTGCATTAATTAAACGCAAAAAAGATTTTAAACAAGGTTACGAAGCTTATCGCCGATTAAATCACCTTGCCCTCCAGGTTTTGTCCAGGAACGGCATTCTGATCTCCGCTTCCTGCTCTTATCACCTGAGCCGTGAAAATCTGCATGAAATTTTACGCTCATCAGGGCGGCATATAGATCGGCATCTGGTGTTTTTTGCCTGCGGAGGACAAGGACCTGATCATCCAATCGACCCCGCATCGCCTGAGACTGATTATTTAAAAACCTTCTTTTGCTCAGTCTCTTCAAGCTTATAAAATCGTTGAGACATCTTTATGCCCATTATAAAATATGAAAAATCATGTACTCTTTGCGGACAACAAGCAGTTTTGAGGAGCTTTACCCTGAACACCCCTGAAGGCGTGCTAAAATTTTGCTGCGCCGGCTGCCTCAGTATTTATCAGCTCCTTAATGAATACAAATCAACATCATCGATTAAACAACCATCACAAAATAAATGAGGATAAATAAAAAATGAAAGCATGCGATTCCTGTTCTGGCCGGGCTGAAATCGGCAAAAATCATCAACAAGTCCCTGTTCTGCAAAGAGCAATAGGTCTGGTTTTTGTTTACCTGCCGATACTGACATTACCCTTTGTGTTTATCAGCGCCTATCTCACTTACTATCACTTACGCTTGATAGGCGGGAAAAACATTAAAACCCTGGCTGATTTTCTCCCTGACAGAAGCAGCCATCGCTACAACCTGAAAAACCAAATCACTATGGATGGCTCATTCAAAATCAGCCTGGCTCAATCAAGGCTGTACTGGATATTAAACTGCACGTGGTATTGCCCGGTCAGTGTTGCACTTTTTGAATGGCATGCCTATATGGTTAAAATCGTTGAGAACTGGTGGTGTCCTTTCACCCATGAGAAAAAAGAGGGTTATAGCAACGCCAAGATTGATAAGTCGTTCTGGCATATCTATCCGGAAGATTTAGCCAAACTGGATCAAGAAGACCGGGATAATCCCATCTGGAATGATTCTGCCGATATAGAGATAGCCACAATACAAAATACACAAAAGGAAAGGTAACTTGCAAAAAATACCCCCTGACACAGTTGCCACAGATTCACAGATTCACAGATTCACAGATTCACAGATTCACAGATTCACAGATTATTTAAGTTTAACCAGTGAATCTGTGGCGGTTTAATTGTTGCGGATTACCAAAAAGCCAGACCTAATTATGCCTTGCGTCCTTAGCCTTACTTTATGCAAATCGGCCCTTATCAACTTGAAAGCAATCTGATTCTGGCACCAATGGCAGGTATCAGTGACCGTCCCTTCAGAGAATTGTGCAAACAATTCGGTGCAGGCTTGGCCGTGTCCGAGATGGTGGCATCCAATCCTGCTTTACGTAAACATAAACGAACCTTATTGAAAGCCGATCATAATGGTGAAACAGGCCTACGGTCTGTGCAGATTTTAGGCACAGACCCTCAGCATATGGCCGATGCAGCCAGATTTAATGCTCAACAGGGCGCACAGATTATTGATATCAATATGGGCTGTCCGGCAAAAAAGGTCTGTTCAGTAGCGGCAGGTTCAGCTTTATTAAGAGACGAAGCGCTGGTCAAGAAAATACTTGATGCAGTTGTTAATGCAGTCGATATTCCAGTCACGCTAAAAATCCGTACCGGCTGGGACTTGCACAGCCGTAATGCCATTGAAATCGCCAGAATAGCGGAAGACTCGGGCATTGCAGCCTTAACCCTCCATGGCAGAACCCGCGCCTGTAAATTTAACGGGCAAGCTGAATATGAAACCATCAAAAAAGTTAAGCAATCGGTCAGAATTCCCATTATCGCCAACGGTGATATTGATTCGGCGGAAAAAGCCAAATATGTTCTTGATACCACAGGCGCGGATGCCATTATGATCGGCCGGGCTGCACAAGGAAATCCATGGTTATTTAATCAAATCAGCCATTTTCTTGAAACAGGAAAATTCCTTGAAAAACCAACAGATTCGATTATTCACAGCACACTTGTGAGTCATCTGGAACAACTATATAGCTTCTATGGAAATGTCAGCGGTGTTAGAATAGCAAGAAAACATATCGGTTGGTATTTTAAACATCTCGGATCTATAAGCCAGGATACAAAAAACAATATCAACCAGTCCAAATGTCCATCCCGACAACTAGCGCTGATTAATTCGGCATTTAATCTTTTATCAACCGATAGTGCTGCATAATATGAACGCATCTCAAAAAAGTGCTGAAATCATTAACATAGACAGCAAAAAAACAGTGTTACTGCCGCTGTCAGTGTATGTCAAGCAGACCGTAGAGCTATATCTTTCTCAATTAAGCGGTCACGATGCAGTAGGTTTACATGCCATGGTCATCAGTGAAGTTGAAAAACCCTTACTGGAAGCCGCGCTGGAACATTCGGGATACAACCAAACCAAAGCGGCCAAAGCCCTAGGCTTAAGCCGTAGCACCTTACGCAAAAAACTGGATCAGTACGGTATATCCTGAAGCCAGCAGGGTTCAGTTTAACTTTGTCCGGCCACCCTCTCACAAACCAATCCATCAATTCAAAGGTCTGCATGAATAAAAAAGTCACTCGCGCCCTGATCAGCGTTTCCGATAAATCCGGTATCGTCGATTTTTGCCGGGAATTGAGTCAACTGGGTATTGAAATTCTGTCAACTGGCGGCACTGCCAAAACACTGGCAGAGCATAACATTCCCGTTACTGAAGTCTCTGATTACACGGGTTTTCCAGAAATGATGGATGGCCGGGTTAAAACCTTGCATCCCAAGGTTCATGGTGGCATTTTAGGCCGTCGGGGTATAGACGATGCTGTGATGGCCGCTAACGGCATTAGCCCGATTGACATGGTAGTGGTCAATCTTTACCCCTTTGAGCAAACGATAGCCAAACCCGATTGTGACCTGGAAACTGCCATTGAAAATATAGATATCGGGGGCCCTACCATGATCCGCGCCGCCGCTAAAAATCATGCAGACGTTGCCGTCATTGTCAATCCAGATGATTACGCTTCAACACTGGCTGAACTCAAAAGCACTGATAACAGCCTTTCCGGGCGGACTCGCTTTCATCTGGCTCTAAAAAGCTTTGAACACACGGCGCGTTATGACACCGCGATTGCAACTTATTTGGGTAATATCAACGGAATCCAGTTTCCGCAAACGCTGAACTTGCAGTTTTATCATAGCCAAACAATGCGTTATGGTGAGAATCCTCATCAAAAAGCAGCTTTTTACCGGGAAAAAGCCCCCGCCTCAGGCACGATTGCCGCAGCCAATCAAATTCAGGGCAAGGAATTATCCTACAACAATATTGCTGACGCGGATGCAGCGCTGGAATGCGTTAAATCCTTTAAGGACAAGCCAACCTGCGTTATCGTTAAACATGCCAATCCATGCGGTGTTGCTGAGGCTGATGATGTTCTTGCCGCCTACGACATGGCCTATGCAACAGATCCAACGTCTGCATTTGGCGGCATCATCGCTTTTAACCGGGAACTGAACGAACAAACAGCCGCTGAAATCATCAAACGTCAATTTGTCGAAGTCATTATCGCTCCCACAATCAATCCAGCCGCACGA
>NQJI01000105.1 GCA_002256705.1 Methylococcaceae bacterium NSM2-1 | reverse complement strand
AACCCAGTGCGGCGCTGCCGGCAATCCATAACTCTGCGTACCGGGTGTTATCCATCAGCAGCCAGTCGGCAATTCCGGCACCTGTAAACAGGGCTATTAACGGCAACAGATATAATAATAAAGAAGCGCGTAGCAACAGGCTTTCATCAATGGCGACCATGACTTCATCACCGGTTTTAAGTTGAATGTCGCTATCAACCGGCACTGACTTTTTCTTGAGAACGCTGCCGAGTGCGCTGGTTGTACACGATGCTTTTTGCTGGCATCCGCCGCAAGCACTATTCTGTCGGCTCTCGACCCAGACTTGATGGTTTTCTATTTTTACCACTACCGCAAATTCTTCTATCATGGCTATCACCATTTAATCGATGAGGGTCAGATGCTTTTCGGCAAAATAAAGTGTGCCGTCAATTTCTTCCAGACGTAGTGCTTGCAAGCGCTGTCCAAAACAAACCGGGCTTTGGCACTCTCCCGTTTTGGGATCAAAGATAAAGCCGTGCATGGAGCAACGCAGATATTTCCCGGTGTCATCAAAAATGGCATCCTGTTCGCAGTTTAACGGTCTGTGCATGTGCATGCAATGGTTGATATACGCATAGGCATTGTCTTCAAAAGCGAAGATAATGGCCGAAACAGGCTGATTTTTAAAACAGATTTTCCGTGTTAAATAGCTGGCTTCATGCAGTTCATGACGAGTGCAGACTGGTTTGTGTTGCCGTTTTGCCATAGCCAATCCTGACCGTTAATCCCAAGCCTTTGCCAGCATTTTTAGCCATGCCTCAAGTCTGTCCGGCGTGAGATCTTTCTGATTTTCCTGATCCAGGGCCAGACCTACAAAATGCCCATCAACGACTGCCCTGGAGGCCTGGAAGTTATAACCTTCAGTAGCCCATTTACCAATGATTGTGGCACCGCATTGCCTAAACTGCTCGTATAAATAAAACACAGCATCAACGAATTCAGTAGGATAACTTTTTTGATTACCCAGCCCATAAATCGCCACCTTTTTTCCGGTAAAATCCTGTCCTGCCAGCGTTGGCAAAAACTCCTCCCAACTTTCAGTGGCGTTACCGGTTGATAAGCCGGGCAACAAGCCTTCGCCATAAGTGGGCGTACCCAAAATCAGGGTGTCATAGGCCAGCATATCAGTCACATTGGCATTGCGTACATTTACCGGTTTGGCGGCAATAGCCGAACCCAATGCCGTTGCAATATCTTTTGCAACTCGCCGTGTATTTCCGGTATCAGTCCCAAAAAATATACCTACTTTAGCCATGACGTCCTCACTTACATAAAATGGACTCCTGAAGATTTAATTTCAGGATAGGTTATAAAATTTGTTTAGTGGATGGTTCTGCAATATCAGTTATTAATACTGTATTTGCAGCAGTCCTTGTTCCTTGCTTATCTGCTTGTCCTGCCATTCATCCGGGGTATAAGCCTTAACGCTGACCGCGTGGAGTCTTCCCGAAGCCAGAGGTTCTTTCAATGTTGCCATAACCAATTGCTGTTTTTTAACCAGGGCCAGGTCAGTGAATTGTTCGCTGACAACGATGATCAATAAATCACAGCCTTCGCCTTCGACCAGTACTTTTGCGTCAGGAATGCCTTGCTGCACCAGTTGTTCAACCTCAAGGGTAGTTAATGACTCTTTTGCAGCTTCTGCCTTTTTAGGGGCTGCGGATTTTAATAAAGGTAACAAACTGCCATTGTTGGACATTTCTTCTATGATGTCGCAACCGCCGACCAGTTCACCGTTAACAAACAGCTGCGGATAGGTCGGCCAGTGAGAAATGCTGGGCAATTTTTCACGAATGAAGGGCGCTTCCAGCACGTTCACATAAGCATAAGGAATGTTGGTCGCGCTCAGTATACCTACCGATTTGGCTGAAAATCCGCACTGCGGATTACTCGGTATGCCTTTCATGTAAATGATGATGGGGTTGGCTGCCAGTTGATTGCGGATTTTGTCTTCGGTTTTCATAGGGTTCTCATTTTTTGGCTGAGTTCGAGATAAGTTAATGGACAAATGTAGGGGCAAACCCTTGTGGTTGCCCTGTAAATAAGGAATATTTTCAATAGGGCAACCATAAGGGTTTGCCCCTACGTTCCGGCCTGTTGTCTGAGTTTGATTTCTGGTTTTTTAACCAATCTGATTCCGCCTTCCCCTCTGACGACTTCGGCATCTACAATGCATTGCTCAATATCATCACTGGAAGGAATATCAAACATGGTTTTTCTTAAGATCTGTTCCATGATGCTTCGTAATCCGCGTGCTCCGGTTTCACGTTCTATGGCTTTTTTGGCTATTTCAACCAGGGCATCGGGTTCAAACTTCAGTTCCACACCTTCGTAGGCAAACAATTGTTGATACTGGCGAACCAGGGCATTTTTAGGTTCGGTTAACACCTTGATCAATGCATCTATATCCAGAGGTTCCAGCGGCGCCAACACCGGAAAACGGCCAATAAACTCGGGAATCAAGCCGAATTTACGCAAATCACTCGGTTGTGTGGCATTCAGCATGGCTTCAAGTGCGGGCTTATCAGCCGGATTGTTCACTTCAGCATGGAATCCGATCGCTGAATTCGTAGGTACCAGGCGTTTTTCGACATGTTTTTCCAGGCCAGGAAATGAACCGCCGGCAATAAACAGAATGTTGCGTGTGTCCATAGTAGTTTCACCGTCCTTGTTACGCTGACCTTTTCCGGAAACCTTAACATGAGACCCTTCGACTAATCTCAGTAAAGCCTGCTGCACACCTTCACCGGAAACATCACGCGTTCCGGTTTGTTGTTCCGAACTGCGGGCAATCTTGTCAACTTCATCGATATAAACAATGCCCCATTCGGCATTGGCCATATTGCCTTCAGCGACATCCAGTAATCTGACCAGAATATTTTCTACATCATCACCCACATAACCTGCCTGAGTCAGCGTTGTGGCATCAGCGATGACAAAGGGGACGCCGACAATTTTGGCCAGGGTGCTGGCTAATAATGTCTTGCCTGTACCGGAAGGACCAATCAACAGAATATTGGATTTGCCGATTTCGACATCTTTATCAAACTCACCCAGTCCGGCGTCGCCGCTTTCATGCCTGAGCCGTTTGTAATGGTTATAAACAGCAACGGACAGAATTTCTTTAGCCAGGTCCTGACCGATAATGTATTGATCAAGATGCGCCTTTATCTTTGCCGGGATAGGCAGCGGTCCCTGCATTTCTGAAAGCTCTTTTTTCCGGCTCCAGTTACTGACAACCTGATTGGCTAATAAAACACAATCGCCACAAATAGTGCCATCACTACCTGCAATCAAGGGTACTGTAGAGGATTGAGCTATGCCGCAAAAGGAACAGTGTTTGATTTCTTTATCGCTCATAAATAATTCCTCTGATTAATGTTAATGGCCGTCCACGAAAAACACGAAAAGCACGAAAATTTTTAAAAGAAATGACCAGCTGTAAATCGTTACCAAACTGGTGGATTCACTTGATACAAAATATTAAATTATTTATCACCTTTCGTGTCTTTTGTGTTTTTCGTGGACAAACTACTCCATTCATTTTTTCGTACCTTTCGTGAATTGTATTCCTATTGAACATGTGTAACGTCAGTTAGGTAAACTGGCTAACCATGCGCGCTGACAAGTTCGCCGCGAACGTTCTTTCATTAGTTGACGTATTTTCGGTGTTGCTTTTTGTAACGATAAAGTTTCAGCTCTTTGTATTTGCTTGCACAAAACGAGGTGGAAACCTATTTCCGATTCGACAATTTGACTCACTTCACCTGCTTTTATGCTAAACAGCGCGGCGTCCAATTCCGGATAAAGCTTGCCGCGGGGCACCAAGCCCAATACGCCACCTTGCAGCGCAGTCGGACATTCAGAATGTTTTAATGCCAATTCAGCAAATTTATAGGGTTTCTTTTGCAGTTTTTCACTGATTTCCTGCATTCTCGAAAATGCAGTTTCGCGAGTATTTTCGGGATAGTCAGGATTGATACTGATAAATATATGGCTGGCTTCACGCTGTTCAGGACGATTAAATTGCTCTGCATGTAAATGGTAATAAATGCCTATCTCTACTTCGCTGACATCGGGTGCACGTGAAGCTATCAGCTCCATGATTACATTGACCCTGCACTGACGATAAAGTGCTGCGCTCAGGGTATCCTTGTCAAGATGATTTTTTTCCAGGTCACTGAAAAACGACTCATCATCCTCATAACGATCGCGGATTTCCTGGTAAGCCGCCTGTAATTCCTTATCGGAAATAATCACCGCCCCAGCTTCAGGCGCATTCAGAATCCGGTTTTCGATTTTGAATTCATTGATGGCCTGAACTTCTGCTTGCCTTAATTCAGCCTCCTGCAATTCACCAGGTGTTTTTTTGAAAAGCGTCAGTGCAGCTCTTAACAAAGCATAAGGATCAGTCTGGGCAGATTTGGTAGACGAGTTCATATCAAACCTCTGGCTCATTGAATGATTCAGGGTGTGCAGGAGAGAGCGCTGACTCGGGTACTTGCAAGGTTCTACCCTGAAAAGCAACATGATATTGAATCTGTTCACTGTCTCTGAGCACCTTGAAAACTTCTCCTTCGGTACCTTTTGCAAACAAAACGTTACCCTGCACTCCTAAATCAATATTACATACAACCTTGTCTCTAAACTCGAAGCGGCTGGGGTTCCAGGGTTCATCCGCACCAATCAACTCTTCCAGCCGGCAACCCACCATCCTTCCATGATTCAAAAAATGCACGGTAAAAATGACCTGATCTTGTAGAAAAGTGCCCACTTCAATGACATTGCCCACACTGCCCCGGCGAATCAATAAAGCACCCACTTCCATACCGGGGTAAGTGCCATCATTACGGACGTTTCTGGTGACCCGAACGGATTCACCAAATTCAAACCGGCCTTCGTCGAAGCGATCGGGTTTCATATTTTTATATCGCTTAAGGAAACAAACGCCGTTTGCGGCTCGCCCATGGAAAATACCTTAAACACTTTTTCCGTTTGGGCATCGGACTCGACAAAATCCTGATAGGCTCGCATCAGCAATTTACTGTAGACAGCCCGCTTTGCCGGTTCATTTTCAGGCATGTCATCACCGGCTTTTTGTAAATAATCATGAAAACGTTGCAGTATATGCAAGCGGTTGACGTGCACCACGCTTGGCACATAGTCCAGTTGAAAATACTGTAGGAAGTCTTCCGCTGATTCCAGTTCTTCCATTTCTTCTTCAAAACTCATGGGTGTTCTCCGGTAATTAAATGGGGCCGACTAAAGAGGGATCCTGATTTAAAAGGTAGATCGCCAGAATAATAAATGCCACTAAGCCTATGATGGTCAGTATTGAATCAGTTATCTCTTTAAACATGATCTTGCTCCGTTAATAAAAATTTTGCTTAGGTTGTGTTCGATAAAATTTGGGGTTTAATCAATTCTTCTTTGCGATTGACCACCAATTCCAACAATCCCTTTGCCCCGATCCGATCCTTGCTATCCAATCCCACCAGTTTTTCAAAAATGCTCTGGCTCACATCCAGATACTCCAAACGCATGTTCAAAAACCCTATGGCTTTCAACGTAAACAAATACAACCTGACCTGAGTTAATAAATCCACAGGGGCATCATTGATATGGCTTTGTTGCAAATCACGCCAATCCTCAGGAAAACCGATCAAAGGCCTTATGACAGCCAGGGCTTTAAGGGTTGCATTCAACGCATCTTCCAGTCGATGCTGGTAATAGTAAAAACGGTTCAAGGCAACC
>NQJI01000104.1 GCA_002256705.1 Methylococcaceae bacterium NSM2-1 | reverse complement strand
CTTCTTCCTTGAAATTCAGCATCAAAAATTCAGCATCCATACTTTCAATCTGTTCTTTCACTTCCGGCCGGGTATCAAATGACCGGACAATTGCACCCATGCCTTTTGCGGCGCCAATGGCGGCAAGACCTGCTACGCCCGCACCGATGACCAGCACTTTAGCCGGGGGTATTTTACCTGCGGCGGTGATTTGGCCGGTAAAAAAACGCCCGAAATGTTGTGCAGCTTCAACGATAGCCCTATAGCCTGCAATATTGGCCATGGAACTCAACGCATCCAGCTTTTGCGCTCTGGACATACGCGGTACACTGTCCATAGCCAGCACGGTGATGTGTTTTGCCGCCAGTTTCTGCATCAACGCTTCATTCTGTGCAGGCCAGATAAAACTGATTAAACAAGAATGTGGGGATAACAGATCCGTTTCTTCTATTGCCAATTTAAGGTTTCGCTCAGGTGCACGCACTTTCATGACGATATCGGATTGCTTCCAAAGCGTTCTGGTATCGGGTACGATTTCAACACCCGCTTCCTTGTAGGCCTCATCCGAAATATCTGCACCAAGACCTGCACCGCTTTCGATGCTAACGGAAAATCCCAGTTTAATAATTTGTGCGGCAGCCTCTGGCGTAGTGGCTACTCGCTTTTCACCTTGGTGAATTTCTTTAGGTATACCTATCTTCATACAGTCTCCTGTGGGTTTGATTTAGGGCATAATAACGAGCAAAAAGGTTTTAGTGAGAGCTAAAACCCAAACCGATGAGAATAGGTGATTAGGCTTTGAGTTTCAATAAAAAAAAGTAGTTCGTTCATTATGGAATCTTTTGAGCGGTCTTATCTCTAATGCTGAGATAAAATTTCGCAGTTATCAATCTCTAATGTTTTAAAACAAATAATGAAAATTCTTGATGTAAGGAAAGTACCTGGCTTTGTAATACAGATTAAAGCGCCTGCCTGATGTTTTACTCTAAAGACTTTATAGAAACCGCTGAAGGGCTTATTTTTGCCGTAGTAGGGCAGGGTACTGAATACGGCAAGGTGCTGTGTTTTTTACGCTATGTCAAGGATAACCCAGGCTGGAAAAAAGTCACCACGGATCTGGCCAATGCTTTTCTGAAACAATATCACCCCGATTATCTGCATTATTCGCCGAATTTGGATGCTCATTTACACGCGGTAGCCATAGAACGGATTGTTAAACATCATCAACCTAAACAACGCTTGCAACAGATTATGCAAACAAATCGGCAGGATGCAATTGAGCGCGACCTGTTTCAGCTTTGTGATTTATTGCAGCAGTATGGCCTGGATTTAGCACAAATCGGCATTACCGGTTCAATATTGGTTGGGGTGCAGAAGCAAAGTTCGGATATTGATCTGGTCTGTTACGGAAGGGCTGTTTTTCATCAGTGCCGGGCGATTACCCGTGAACTGATCGAGGAAGGGCAATTACAAGAGTTGGATGACAATGACTGGCAACAATCCTACCATCGACGTTCCTGTGATTTAAGTTTTGCCGATTATGTCTGGCATGAACGGCGCAAAACTAACAAAGCTGTAATTAACGGACGAAAATTTGATTTGTCTTGTTCCCATGCGCTGTGTGAGAACAATGATCCGGTACGTTCCGAAGTGACAAGTTATCAAAAATGCGGAGCCATCAAGTTGAAATGCAGAGTGATCGATGATACTCATGGGTTTGATTATCCGGCTGAATTTAAAATAGATCATGAACAGTTTGATACTATTGTCAGTTTTACCGCAACCTATACGGGGCAGGCTGTTAAAGGCGAAACAGTGGAAGTGTCTGGAATAGTGGAACAAACACCGCAAGGCGTTAAGCGTATCGTGGTTGGCTCCAGTCGTGAAGCGCACGGCGAGTATATCAAGGTAATACGTGTTTAAATTAAGCGATTTTTCCGCCCTTATTTTTGATATGGATGGCCTGGTTTTGGATACTGAAACCACCTACTTTGTCGCCTGGCAACAGGCCGCAAAAACAATGGGCTATGAACTTTCTGAATCCTTTGGTTTATCACTATCAGGGTTACATTATAAAGTTATAGAACAAAAGTTAATGGCTTTATGTGGTGCTGATTTTAATCTGCAAGCATTTAATCAGTTAAGCGGCATTTTTTGGCGTGAACATGTTAATGCTCACGGCATAAACCTTAAACACGGCTTTACTCAGTTGCTGGAATTTATCGTTCAACAACAAATCCCTTTTTGTCTGGCAACCAACAGTCGAGCCGTTAATGCCTACGAATGTCTTGAACTTGCTGGAATAAAAGATGTTTTTTCAACTATTATCACTCGTGATGATGTTCGGCACGGTAAGCCTGCTCCGGATATCTTTTTAAAAGCAGCCTGCTTGTTACAAGTGCCTATCAGCCAGTGTCTGGTGCTGGAAGATTCTCATGCGGGTATTGTGGCCGCCTCCAGGGCAGGAGCATTTTCTATTTTTGTCCCGTCTACAGAGCCTGCCGATCCACTGGCTTTAGCGCTATGTGATATCGTGATGATTGATTTGGCGCACACACTCAATATCTTTCAGCGCTAAAATTAGGGTCGACCGAAGGCCTATCAATAATTGACCTATCAGGGCCTGATGCATGGGAAAATCAACTTGCCAAGTTCACCCATCATTAAGTTAATCCTGTATAATTTGCGCAATTTTCCGCAGCTCAATACACCATCAGTGATAGTTCAATATTCTAAAGTCTCAGTCATTGCTCCAGCCAGATTGCATATGGGGTTTATTGATTTAAGCGGATCATTAGGTCGTCATTTTGGCAGCATCGGCGTCGCACTGAACGAACACGCCACTCGCTTGTCGGTAACCCGTGCCGAACAGCGCACCATTACCGGTCCTTCTGCACAACGTGCCGATAAATGTCTGACCATGCTATGCCGGGCGTTAAACGTCTCCGATAAGCTCGCTATAACCATTGAAGCCGCTATTCCTGAACATGTCGGTTTGGGTTCGGGTACGCAAATGTCGCTGGCAATAGGCTCTGCACTGAATGCGTTTTACGGCTTGGGACTGACGGTGCGTGACATTGCCTCGGTGATGGACAGAGGCTTGCGTTCGGGTATCGGTATTGGCGTATTTGAACAGGGCGGTTTGGTGGTTGATGGCGGACGCGGTGAAAAAACCATTACTCCCCCGGTTCTCGTTCACCTGGACATACCCAGTGCCTGGCGTTTTATACTGGTTCTCGATCAGCGCGGGCAGGGGCTGCATGGCCAGCAGGAAATACAGGCATTTAAAGAATTGCCGCCTTTTCCAAAGCAGGAAGCCGCGCGTTTATGTTACTTGTTGCTGATGCAGGGTCTGCCCGCAGTGGCCGAAAATGATCTCATTAAATTTGGTGAGGTGATTACCCAGTTACAGCGCTCGGTCGGGGAGCATTTTGCCTCCGCTCAGGGTGGCGTTTTTACCAGCCCTGAAGTGGCCGAAGCGATGCACTGGCTAGCTCAACAGGGTGCGGTGGCGATTGGTCAAACCTCATGGGGACCCACTGGATTCTGTGCGCTTGAAGGCGTAGCATTAGCTGAAGCTATCACACGGAAGGCCAGGCAGAAATTCGCTCATTTTGATAACCTGAGTTTTGTAACCGCGAGTGCGCGCAATAGTGGTGGGGATGTGTTTGTCGTTTAGGGTTGGCATGTCTTGTAGTTATCGTAAATAAATTGGCAGGCATGTTAACACTAACCCGGCTCGCATTAAGGTTCGATTGATGGACCACACCACAAAGAAAGCAATAAAGATGAACGATCGCGAAGACATTCAAAATTATCTCTCCGATGTTAGAAACTTGCTGGCCCGGCACAAGTTGGTGGAAGATTTGGTTCACCGACAGGACATGCCGCACCATGATCTTGTCGAAACTTTGGTGCACAAGCAGAACATGGTGGAGTTGGAGAGGCTGCTGGATCAACTTGGGTCTCAGCCTATAGCTCGTATACTGGAAGCTTTGCCCCTTGACGAGCGGCAAATTGTCTGGCAGCTGGTCCGGGATGAGCGAAAAGAGGAAATCCTGTGGGAGATAGCCGACTCTGTGCGCGCGGAACTGGTTGTTGAGGTCAGGCTTCGCAGCCGGAGCACGATGATTCGGGTGTTTGATCTTCACGAAGGGCGCCTTCGGCAGATTCCCATAGAGACCAGGGAAGACCTGGCCCGGGTCAAGCCCATCTGGATTGATTTGGTCATGCCCGAGGACGAGCAACTCGCGTGGGCAAGGGAGATCTTTGGTGTAGATCTGCCTAACCCAAATGAGTTGACCGACCTGGAGACCAGTGCCCGTTTCTATGTGGAAGAGAATGGTGATGTGCATTTGCACTCCGATTTTCTCCTCGACCGGAAGGATGAGTCTCGCAACGTGGCGGTGGCGTTCATTCTAAACAAGAGCACCCTGTTTTCGGTTCGAAGCAAGGAGCTGCCAGTGTTCCGTTTGCAACGTTGGCGTGCAAGGGCTGAGTCTGGGTATGTATCGGAGGCCAAGGATGTGTTGCTAGACCTTTACGCAGCCGAGGTTGAATATTCGGCGAATGCCCTGGAGGATGTTTATGCGGAACTTGAAGAAGTGGGCAGGCAAGTGTTCAGGTCCCGCATGACAGACGATGAAGCGGCAAAGATTCTCGCGGCCATTGCCGAGGAAGAGGATCTCAACGGACGCATACGCCGGAACGTGCTGGATACCCGGCGTGCCCTGTCCTTCCTGATGCGTGGCAAGTTTCTTTCGGGAGAGCAACATAATGATGTCCGCGAAATTTTGCGTGATATCGAATCCCTGGATGGTCATACAGCGTTCCTTTTCAACAAGATCAACTTTCAGATGGATGCCATTGTCGGTTTCATTAACGTCAATCAAAACAAGGATATCAAGCGATTGACAGTAATCAGTGTCATCTTTATGCCGCTCAATCTGTTGGCCGGTGTCGGCGGTATGTCAGAATTTACGATGATGACACAAGGGATTCCGTGGCCCATTGCTTACAGTGGCTTCACCATTGGCTTGATAACGATCGGCTGGCTCACTTTTGCCGGATTGCGTTTTTTAGAAAAGCGCAAGATAAAAAAATATCCTGGGGCAAGTGGCAGGGTATAGCGATGTCTTGCACTGCTTGTGTAGGTGTGCCCGGAACTACGGATCAGCAAGATTGTTGCCGGGTTTGATATCACACCGGTGTATACAATGAATATCCCCGAATATATCCTTATTGTTGCCAGTTCAGGGCGGATGTTGGCGCAGGCAGCAAAAAACGCTGGATTGAAACCTTTGGTTATAGACCTGTTTGCTGACCTCGATACGCAATGCTATGCCGAAGATTTTAAGAAATTACCCTCGTTAGCCGAAACACATTTAAAACCTGCATTAGGTTATTTTATTGATCACTATGCTGTTGGGTATGTTATTTATGGCAGTGGATTTGAATATTTTCCTGAAAGCCTGTGTTATTTGGGTAGCCGCTTGCTTGTATTGGGCAATCTGCCTGATACCTTTGTAAAGCTACACGATAAACCTGTTTTTTTTTCTACGCTCGATAAATTAAACATTCCCTATCCTGAAGTTTGTTTTTTCGCGCCAGATTGTGCAGTTAATTGGCTGGTTAAGCCGATGCAAGGACAGGGTGGCTTGGGAATAAAACGCTACCATCCGAAAGACTGCGCCGAATCAGAAGTTTATTGGCAAAAATATCAGGCAGGCACACAGCATTCCGTGCTGTTTCTTGCTGATGGACAAGATGTACAAGTCATTGGTTTTAATACGCAATGGACTGTTCCCTTAAGCGAAAGCCAGGAGTTTAGTTTTTCAGGGATTATAAACAGTTGTGCATTGCTGAAGGAACAGGAAGAGCTGATAACCAGCT
>NQJI01000103.1 GCA_002256705.1 Methylococcaceae bacterium NSM2-1 | reverse complement strand
TGGTTCTGGCCGATCCCAGACAATCGATTGCCTCAAATTCAATAACTGATTCTGACCTATTTAGATAGTTCTAAAAGTTTCAGTCTGTTTTTTTCAACAGAGGATTCCAAAACCTACTAAATCCCTCTGTAGCCAGAAGTAATGGGATAACGCCGATCACGTCCGAACGCCTTGGACGTAATTCTGATGCCCGGTGGTGATTGCCGGCGTTTATATTCATTTCTGTCTACCAGATTAATGGCCCTGGCGACATCCTCGCGCCTGAATCCGGCAGCAATAATTTCTTCAGCCGATTGGTCAAGCTCTACATAACGCTCCAGTATCGGGTCTAAAACTTCGTAAGGCGGTAAGGAGTCAGCATCAACTTGATCAGGCGCTAATTCTGCTGAGGGCGGGCGGGTAATAACACGCTCAGGGATGACCTCGGACAGGGTATTGCGATAATGGGCCAATTGATAAACCAGCAGTTTAGGTACATCCTTGATGGGCGCAAAACCACCCGCCATATCGCCATAAAGCGTTGCATAGCCAACGCTCATTTCGCTTTTATTACCCGTAGTCAGCAACAGTTTGCCTTGTTTGTTGGATAGAGCCATCAAAATCACCCCACGGCAACGCGCCTGAATATTTTCCTCAGTGGTATCTTTGGTTGTCCCTGCAAAAACTTCGGCCAACATGACCGTAAAGGCATTAACGGCGGGTTCAATAGGAATGGTGTGGTATTTCACACCCAACGCATCAGCTTCCAGTATGGCATCTTCGATACTCATCGTCTGCGTGTAGCGTGACGGCATGAGTACCGCTTCAACTTTATCATGCCCCAGTGCATCAACCGCCAACGCTAAAACCAGTGCCGAATCAATGCCGCCGGACAAACCTAAAATGGCGCCTTGAAAACCGTTTTTACGTACATAATCTTTAATACCCAGCACCAGGGCCTGATATTCGCTGGAAATTTCATTGTATAGCGGCGCACAGGTATGGGTTACAGGATTGTTGCCGTCAAATTCAATGACACTGATTTGTTCTTTAAATTCTTCTGCCCGAAATACAATGTCGCCTTGAGAATTGGCAACAAATGAAGCGCCATCAAAAATTAACTCATCCTGGCCGCCCACTTGATTTACGTAAACCAGGGGAATCTGCGCAGCTTTAACCTGCTGGCAAATAATGGCTTCGCGTTGATGGATTTTTCCTGAATTAAACGGTGAGGCATTTAGAGTCAGCAGTAATTCTGCCCCGGCTTGTTTCGTAGCGTCAATAATGCCGCTTTTCCAAACATCTTCGCAAATCGTCAGGCCAATGAAGGTGCCATTAAACTCAAACACACAAGGCTGATTACCCGCTGAAAAATAACGTTGCTCATCAAACACCCCATAATTTGGTAAAGCCTGTTTACGATAACATGCCAGAATAACGCCTTGATGTAACACCACGGCGCTGTTGTAAAGCTTATTGCCGTCACGTTCAGGAAAGCCGATAACCAGCGCAATACCGGCAACGCGGTCGACAAGCTGATAAACGGCATTATTGGCTGCGGTAATGAAATCAGGACGCAGTAACAGGTCTTCTGCAGGATAGCCGGTAATGGTAAGTTCAGGAAAGACGATAATATCCGCATTTAACTGATCGCGTGCATAAACAGCCGCTTCGATGATGTTATTAACGTTAGCGGCTATATTACCGACCAGAAAATTGATTTGTGCGAGTGCGATTTTTAATGACATCAGAAAGACTCAAGGTGCAGGCGAAAAATAGCTTGGAAGCTGTCTGGTGAACATTATACGTATTTTACGGGCGTGTGTTGATCATGGCAGTTCGAATCAATATTTATAAATCATTATCTAACGTCGGCAGCATGGAAATTGGCGTACTAAAGTTGTAATTATTCTGATATTCTCTTTAGCTCCGACAATTGCAGCTAAAACCCTTCCTGCAAGATTAATTTTGTTGCCGGAATCTGAATACTTAAACCCGTTTTGATCAAGCAGCAGATAGCGTAGCGACCTGTCGATTCTATCAAGTACAATTTTTGTCAATGTTTTGTAAAGGTTTATGTTAGTATAGCGCTTTTATTTTTGATGCAAAGAAGCAACTATGACTGGTCTTAATGATGACTCAGCACAATATTTAATCAGCACGGTTTCGAAAAGATCGGGGGTTAAATCTGATCTTGTCAGAGCTTGGGAGCGTCGCTATCAGGCTGTAACACCTTCACGCACGGCAGGTGGGCATCGAGTTTATACCGATCAGGATATTGCCCGTTTAAAATTACTCAATCAGGCAACCAGCAATGGCCATAGTATCAGTCAAATTGCCCAATTCTCGCTTGATGATCTAAAAAATCTGTTGAAAAATGAATCCGGTGCAATATCGCAAACATTGAATGGTAATACTCCTTCAGCCAGCGATAGGGCTCATCTTGCAGAGGATTATGTTGAAAAATGTTATGCTGCAGTTTTGGCTTTCGATGCTAGAACGCTAGAGTCGCATTTCGAAAACGCGATTGTGGAACTGGGGTCTGAAGCATTTATTGAGCACTTATTGACGCCCTTGTTAACACGAATTGGCGAACGTTGGAAAACGGGAGAGCTGAGGCCGGTTCATGAACACATGACTTCATCGGTTATTCGTTCTTTGACCTATATTTTACGGAACAATAATCCGTGTTCTGCAGATGCACCCAGGATGATTGTTAGTACACCGATTGGTCAATTGCATGAATTAGGCGCTTTACTCGCCGCTATTATGGCTGAACTGAGCGGCTGGCAGGTAACTTATCTGGGCGCAAATCTGCCGGCTGAAGAAATTGCTGCAGGGGTAAAATATACTAATGCACGCGCACTGACTATCAGCCTAAGTTTCGCCACCGATGACCACGTTGTACCGAAAGAACTAAGACGACTGAAAAAACTGATCGGTAATAAAGTCGCACTTATTGTCGGTGGAAAAGCTGCTGGCCATTATCAAGCGGTTTTAAATGAAGTGGGCGTGTTAAATATTCAAAATTATGAGCATTTCAGACAAATTCTGGATCAACTGGCAGCAAATCGCGTAGAGCAAAAAGCTGATAATGTCTGAAGGGTGATTTATATTTAAATCGCGTGGGCTGGATTAGGGTAGCATAACCCGATATTTTGCTAATTTATTAATCATTCTATGAGCTTTTGGAAAAACAAGAAACTGGCTGAAATGACTACCGAAGAATGGGAGTCATTATGTGATAACTGTGGCAAATGTTGTCTCCACAAGCTGGAAGATGAAGATACGGGAAAAATAGTGTTTACCAACGTCGCCTGTAAGCTCATCAATCTGAATACCTGTCGATGCACCCGTTATACTGAACGAACCCGATTAGTCGCGGAATGTCTGGATTTAAAACAATACGACTTTGCACAATACAACTGGTTGCCTTCAACCTGTGCTTACCGTTTAGTGAACGATGGTAAAGAGCTCCCCGCATGGCATCCCTTGCTATCGGGAAGTACCGCGAGTGTAAAAAGAGCGGGTGTTTCAATCAGTAGCTATGCCATAAAAGAATCGGTTGCGATGAACCTGGAAGATCATGTTATTGAATGGCTGAATTGATAATTCACACTGCTATTGCCAACTTCCTGGAATGTAAACACGATAAGGTTCGACCATCAGGGTAAACGCATTTGACTTTTTAATTCATAGCAAAATCAATTACTTATGCTATAATTGCGAGTTAATTTCTATGACGTAAATATTATAATCAATTGATTTCTAATGGTTTGTTATTTTAATGCGGTTACCCTGGGTCGACCATCGAACTATTGCCGCTATCAGGGTTTAAGCTTGATAACAATGCTCGCGCCATCTATAGATTTTTGTTTTCCCGCTTCCGGTTCCGGAGACATCAACAATCCGCTATCCAGTTCTAGGGGTCGAGGCTTTTTTTTAGTTTCGGGGGCAAAAATATTGGTCATTCCGGTTTGTGCTGCAGATTTTTGCTCAATTTTCAGATCTGCGTTTTCAGCGTCTTTAAACGGAACAGAAAGATCCAGGGGTTTTTCAAAATCGTCACGTTTAATGGGATTATTGTCATCGGCAACACCGGCATCTGTTGCTTTGTATGTTGTTTGCGGGTTTTGTTTGACAGGCTTAACATTGTTTTTTGCTTTCACCTGTTTTGTTTCCAGCAGCTTTCGGGTGTTGTTTTCAGCCTCAATTGATTTGAGTTCAGCTTCTGTTTTCTGTCTTTCTTCATTTTCAACTGGCTTATTAAGCCCACTTAGAAAAATCCATGAAACAGTTAGAAAACTTAACAAAAATATACGGTAATTTGTCATCTTATACAGTTGTAAAACAAAGTAATTGAGCTACTTGTAAAACCTGTTGAAACAATTAGACACAAGGTTTGAACAGGCAAAAAAGAAAAATAACCTGGCTCGAATGCTAATAAAATAAAAGCTTCCAAAAATTAACAAATGAGCTCCTGAAGAGAACATTATCACAGTCCTGACCCAATAGACAAGGCGCATTTTTTTCTTAGCTGCCAAAAAAACAGCAGGAACAGGCTGTTACTTTATGAAATAAGTAGATCACTGAAAGGCTTACAACTTATGAGGTGAGAGTTTGAAGTTAAGCAGTTCTTGATAACCCTATGGGCAATATGGTCTGCAAGATATAAACCAATTGGGTTCTTGTGTATTCCGCGCTCCTCATTACACCATTTCAAACATTCCTTGCATGTTTTACTGCACCAGGATAAGTAAGAACTCCATATTATTACTCTTTTCAGATTGAAAAGATGGGCAGAGAATCGTTGCTAAACTTATCAAGCTTTCGACCTCAAGTAATGATACTCAACCAATCATTTCAGTCCGATAACGATAAATCTTAATGTTTTCAGACCAGTAATCGGGTGCTAACCCGGCTTTTTGTTTTAAATGCCGCAGAAATTGTTCAGGTTCTGGTATTTGCTCCCATACCGAAGGCAGAAAGGTTCCGCGTCGGCGACGTTCTTCCAATATTAGGCCGTCTATGCCCGGTTGCAGTTGGGATATTAAGTCCTGTTCAGAGGTAAATGAAACGGGTTCAGCAGGTGTGAGTATGGACAGGTGTATTTCCAGTTTACCGAATTCATCGTCCGCCAAAGGCGGAAAGCGCGGGTCTCTAAAGGCCGCTAAAAAAGCGTTTTCTGCAATATCTTCGGCCAGTGGTCTGATGGCTTCCAACATGCCAATACAGCCGCGCAGTTGATGGTTTATCTGCAGGGTAACAAAAGTAGCACGATGCTCTGTCAATTCGGCTGGAAAATCGGCTAAATTAACTTTTAATGGCCGGCCAGTTTGTAAACCATGCTGAATGGAGCTTTTCGCTAAATTCAGCAATCGTTGTTGATGTTCCTTATTCAATGACATAAGCGCCATATCCCACAACTCTGCTTTTATCTCCAGCGGTATCGCCGGAGTTGCGCAGGTCGATTGTTTTAATGGTTAGTGATTTTTCCCGCGCCAGCTTTAACAATCCGCTGACAGGAACTTTGCCGCAGGCGGAGTCAAAGGCGAGCCGTTCATATTGCAGGTGTTCTATTGCTGTGCTGGTTGCTTTGTCAAGTTGTTTTGCGGTTGCGTAATCGTGATAATGACTCAAGTCAGAACTGATAACGATCAAGGTTTCATCGCCACCCCACAGCGTATTGATAACCTGACTGACTTGTTCCGGTGATGCGTCGCCAGCGACGATGGGAACAATTTTGAAGTCATCCAGCATTTCCTGTAAAAAAGGCAAATGGACTTCCAGGCTGTGTTCAAAGGTATGTGCCTGCTCAAGGTAATGCTTTGCTCACTGCCAGTCCACTGAAAGCGACACGATGGGATGGGCCAATGATAACAACGCGGGTAATCAGGTCATGGGCTTTTTTTAATCGTGCATAAGCGGTTGCGGCAACGGGGCCTGAATAAATGTAGCCGGCATGGGGTACGATGATGGCTTTGGGAACTTTCGCACCCGTTTCAGCATCATTTAGGTATTGGTCCAGCATTTGATGCAGTTGTTTCGGATTTGCAGGGTAAAAAGTTCCTGCTACGGCGGGTTGTCTGTTCATTAGCTTGTCCTTTATTTCTCAGTAAAAGATTCATGGAAATCTTTGCAAATCAGTATCGGATATTTTAGCGTAGTGACTGATCTCAATTATTAGATGTTAACACTTTGCTGTGACAAGATGATTTATTAACGGTTCCAGGAGAATGACAATGACTGCTTTTATTAGCCATGACACGGTGAAAACCCGCTATTGGCATAAGTTAGAAGATGGGCGTATTCAATGTGATGTGTGCCCGAGATTTTGTAAGCTGCACGAAGGCCAGCGCGGACTTTGCTTCGTCAGGCAGAATCTGGACAATCAGATTGTTATGACCAGTTACGGACGTTCCAGCGGTTTTGCCATTGATCCTATCGAAAAAAAACCGCTGAACCATTTTTTGCCCGGCACGTCGGTTTTATCTTTCGGTACCGCTGGTTGTAATCTGGCCTGCAAGTTTTGCCAGAATTGGGATATCAGCAAATCGCGGGAAATGGATACGCTGATGAGCAAGGCATCTCCCGAAGCAATCGCCCAGGCCGCGTTGGATTATGGCTGCAATAGTGTTGCTTATACCTATAATGATCCGGTGGTTTTTCATGAATATGCGATTGATACCGCGAAAGCCTGCAGAAGTCTGGGCATAAAATCAGTGGCAGTTTCTGCAGGTTATGTCTGCGCAGAGCCCCGAGCTGAATTTTATCAATGGATGGATGCGGCTAACATTGATTTGAAAGCCTTCACCGAGCGTTTTTATCATCAGATTACCGGAGGGCATCTGGAACCTGTATTGGAAACATTAAAGTATATCAAGCATGAAACGCCCGTATGGCTGGAGCTTACGACATTACTTATTCCTGATGAGAATGATTCGGAATCGGAACTGGAAGAAATGACGCAATGGGTCGTCGAAAATCTGGGGCCGGATGTACCGATGCACTTTTCAGCATTCCATCCTGACTGGAAGATGCTCGACAAGCCGCCTACGCCGCTTGCATCACTGCTGCAGGCGCGGCAAATCGCCTTAAAAAATGGCGTGCATTATGCCTATGTGGGGAATGTTCATGATAAATCGGCAGATAGTACCTATTGTCATGACTGCGGCAAGTTATTGATAGGTCGAGACTGGTACGAACTTTCTGAATGGAATCTGGATGAGTCAGGATGTTGCCGCTTTTGCGGAGAACGTTGTGCGGGTGTATTCAATGCAAAGCCGGGTGACTGGGGCGCTAAGCGAAAAGCAGTTGCTATGGGTTGAACTGAATCAGTGATGCAAGTAGCCAAATCTTTTAATATTCATTCACCACGAAGCGCACGCAATTTTATATTTGCCTTTGTTACCTTCGTGGTAAATTAAAAATCTATAGGCAGAGATTAATCCCTGCCTACATAAACTAAAGGGAATCGCCAATCTCAGGCTTATAAAAAGGCCACTTTTTAACGTGCAGATATTTTCTGATCGGTGTTTTAATAACAGACACACAAAGTGCAATAGAGAACAAGCACCAAACCGCAGCATATTCGTTAGGGTCTGTCGTGGTAATATCTGAAATAAACGGTCCAATCAGGTAATGGAAGCCCACGAAACGCCATGAACCATAGATAAAAGGCATATAAAAAGCCACTGCGATATAGGTAAACGCATGCAAGCCCCAGTCAAAACCAAACAGCCATTTAACAGGATCCGACATAAGACCATTTAAAGGCATTTGCCAGGCGATATGCCAGGAGCCAGAAGTAGAACAGACACTGGGGCCGCAAAAGCCTTCCACACCGATGTGACAGGTTCCCGCCCAGCCGAATGGATACATTTTGATCAGCATGAAAAGCGAACCAATCGCACAAATTGTATAAACTGTTGTGCGAATTTTTAATTTGACACTGACCGGAATGAAGTACATCGCAACCATGTTGACAAAAAATGGCTGAAACGCGACATGTAAATAGCCAAGCAGCGTGAGTATTTGATTATTCGGATTATCACATAAATCGATATAGACGTAAGTTACTGCCTGTAATAACTCCATTAAGGCAAAATAGGTTAACGGAATCCAAAGCTCTTTGGATTCACCTTGTTTAATTGCAACATACGCTGCAGTACTAAGACCTACGGCGGCTAAAACACCCGACGCTTCACCACTCCAACACATAAAACCAACCCTTCTCTTATAATTATTAAATACCGCTTATTTCAACAGCCCCCTCATTGGCTAATAACGTTGAAATATTAGTAATGTTTTTGTTATTTTGATTGTTTATGCTCCTGTCAGCACAAACCCGACTATTGTATTACAACTGGAGAGGGAATGAGAGCGTGTTGTGAAAACACCCTGAGGGTTTATGGGTAAGGAGCGAGCCCAATAATCGTAGCTAAAGCCGCCCTTGCAGGAATGATCTGAATAATGACGTGCTCTTGCTGAGCTGATTTTGGTAGAGGCAGTCGAATTATATAGGTATGGCAGCAAAGGCCTCGAGATCCTCTACAGCAGCAGCAGTTCGGCGTATCAGTTCATGGTTGCTCTCCAGATTCATCATGTCTCCAACCGCGAGTGTTACAATCATTGCTTCAAAGGGATAGACAAGGTGAGCGCGATATCTTTTCAGAAGAATTTCGACATCAATGCCTGTGACGCCATTATTCTCAAGACACTGAGCATAAATTGCTATAAGGCTCTCTTCATGAAGTCGCCGGGTCTCAGGGTTGAGAGCGGTGGCAAGGAAATAAGCAATATCGCTTATACCTTCGCCAAAGCGGACCAGTTGCCAATCGAGAAGGCCTGGCCGGGACTGATTCCAGAATAGATTGCCGGGATGACAATCATGATGAACGAGTGTCCGTGGAGCTTCCGCAAGAAAACGCATTGCCTGCCGGCGATGACGAGCATAATGAACGGCTTGTGCATGAAGCGACGAGGGTACAAGTTCCCCCGCTCGATGTAGTCCTCGCTTCATCAGCGGAACTGCCATGGCTGTGCCCAGGAAGTCTTCCAGGCGGCGGACCGGGCCGGCCAGCCAGCCGTGGGTGTGATCGAGATGCTCTTTATTCCAAAAACGGGCATGGAAGTTGGCAAGTTGCTCGACAACCAAGGCGGCTTGAGGAAATGTCAATGCATCTCCAGGGTTACCGGGTATGGCTCCAAATTCTGTCAGATCTGTCAGTACCAGTGTCGCGCCTCTGCCAAGCTGGCTCTGTGCTGCCAGGAAATGAGGTACGGTAACCGATACAGAACGGGCGACTTCATTATAAAAGCGCACCTCCGTATGCAGCAGCCTGGGTAAAGCAGTGATTAACTTTGCTTGCCAAGCCATCGATGGCAGCTTTACAAACCACTGTCCAGGCAAAATAGCAGGTTCATTGTGTTCGACTTTGATACGGATACGTGTTGTCGTTCCAATATCGACAGAAACAATGTCCACATTAGATACGATTATATGCGAATAATGTTTATTAACCACTCGTTGAGCCCAGTCGATTGTTAAATCACCGGGGTGGCGAGCAAGAATGTTCTGCATTATCTTTGATCCTAAAAATCAGTTGGAATGGTAATAACTGCTATAAGGTAGAGGAAACAAATCATTTATACAATCAGGGATAAGGTGTGCAGTGCGTACCTTATCCAGCTAATAAAGAAGACAACTGTCTAAGCATTATAAGCATCCCTGTCAATATAAATATCAACAGGGTTTTCCGGGGTTATCGTAGCAACCGGTAAATCCTGGCCTGAACGCCAGTTTCTAACAGCTTCCTGTTTGTTCGCGCCGGTAATCAGGAAGATGAGATGCCGGGTGTTGCTTAGGGCTCTCGCGCTGATGGAAACACGTTCCGGGGGCGGTTTGGGTGAGTTGTAAACTGCATGTGCAAGTTCATCTTCTCTGTGCTGATGTCCGGGAAACAAACTGGCAGTATGACCATCCTCGCCCATGCCCAGCAAAACCATATCAAACGGTAGGGCACTCGCTACGATTTGTTGATATTTCTTGGCGGCTGGTTCCGGTCCCAGTTCAGCAGGGATGGTAAATATCTGCGCATCCGGAATGGACACTTTTTCCAGAAAAGCCTGTGTTGCCATCAGGCTGTTTCTGTCGGCATGATCTGCCGGCAGACAACGTTCATCGCCATAGTAGATAAACCAGTGGGCCCAGTCAGCATCTGCCTGGGCCAATAAGCGATACACTTTTTCCGGTGTACTGCCGCCGGCCAATACTAATTTAAATCTGCCGTGTTCTGCAATTGCGTATTCAGCCGACGCAAGAATTTGTTGACAGGCGGCCAAGGCAACCTGGTCGGCCATTTCCAGGGTGTGCCAACGACTGTTATGCTGCATTTATTTACACTCCGGTGTTAGTGAGCTGCGCCAGGATTGAGCGCTTTTTTCAAATAAACGACTGTCTTCAGGTCCCCAGGAGCCGGCAGGATAAGTGGCAATGTAGTCCCGTTCAATCGCCCAGGTTTGCAAGATGGGGTCAACAATGCGCCATGCATATTCGACTTCATCAAAGCGCAGGAAGAGTGATCTGTCGCCTTTCAGGACATCCAGTAACAAGTCTTCATAAGCATCTATGGCCTTTTCATCCTCATTACGAAAACTGGCATCCAGACTGCTGGTTCTGGTGCTCATCTCCAGGCCGGGCTCTTTTACAGTCATTTCAATACGAATACATTCTTCCGGTTGTATGCC
>NQJI01000102.1 GCA_002256705.1 Methylococcaceae bacterium NSM2-1 | reverse complement strand
GAGGAGAATAAAATCAACTGGTTATATCCCCCTCATCCCAGCCTTCTCCCTCAAGGGAGAAGGGGTGCCCATTTGTGTAGATACGCATGGGATTGAGGCAGGTTTTTGAACCCAATGTTTCTGCCGGGATTTCCTGGTCATGCAAATACACGAAACATGTAGTATTTTAGGCTAAATTTTTCAAGCAATCATCCGTATATAGATAGCCTTGGTGTTTTAGTGCTACAGTTGTTCGTCAACTCGCCGTATAATATTCGGTTATTTTAGTGATTGTTAGGTGTGGTTTATGCAAATTATTCAGGTAGCGCTCACGTTTGATGACGTTTTATTAGTGCCTGCGCACTCAACTGTGCTGCCACGCGATGTAGAAATGAAGACACAACTGACGCGAGGCATTACGCTTAATATTCCGCTGGTTGCGGCGGCTATGGATACAGTTACGGAGGCCCGGCTTGCCATTGCCATTGCCCAGGAAGGCGGCATAGGCATTATTCATAAAAATATGACCGTAGAGCAGCAGGCGCGTGAAGTTCGCCATGTTAAAAAATATGAGAGCGGGGTGATTAAAGATCCTATTACTGTTTCTCCCGATGTGAGTATCCGTGATGTTATGAAATTAACCCGCGCCAAAAATATTTCCGGCGTTCCTGTGGTTAATGGCGATGAATTGGTCGGCATTGTTACCAGTCGTGACTTACGATTTGAGACGCGCTTTGATGAACCCGTTTCAAAAGTTATGACACCCAAAGAGCGCTTGGTTACGGTGGGTGAAAATGCTGATCGTAAAGAAGTTATTGCTCTGTTGCACAAACATCGCATTGAGAAAGTGCTGGTGGTGAATGATTCATTTCATTTGCGTGGCATGATTACCGTCAAAGATATTCAGAAAGCCAAGGATTATCCTTACGCTTGCAAAGATGAACAGGAACGCTTGCGTGTCGGTGCGGCAGTTGGAACCGGACATGGCACAGAAGAGCGTGTTGCCGCGCTGGTTGAGGCGGGTGTGGATGTTATTATTGTTGATACAGCGCATGGTCACTCACAAGGTGTTTTGGACAGAGTGAGTTGGGTTAAAAAAAACTATCCTTCTGTTCAGGTTATTGGCGGCAATATTGCAACAGCGGCAGCTGCATTGGCTTTGGTTGAAGCCGGCGCGGACGGGGTTAAGGTGGGCATAGGTCCAGGATCTATTTGCACTACGCGAATTGTTGCCGGTGTCGGGGTTCCACAAATTACTGCAGTCAGTAATGTGGCTGATGCTTTAAAAGGTACTGGCATACCGTTGATTGCGGATGGGGGCATTCGCTATTCGGGTGATGTTGCCAAAGCGCTGGCGGCGGGTGCACATGCAGTGATGTTGGGCGGACTGTTTGCGGGTACTGAAGAAGCTCCCGGCGAAGTAGAATTATTTCAGGGGCGGTCTTATAAATCCTATCGCGGCATGGGCTCTCTGGGCGCGATGGCGCAACAACAAGGCTCCAGTGATCGCTATTTTCAGGAAGCTGATTCTGTTGAAAAACTGGTGCCAGAAGGCATTGAAGGCCGGGTGCCGTATAAAGGCAGTTTGCTTGCAGTTATTCATCAGTTGCTGGGTGGTATTCGTGCCAGTATGGGCTACACAGGAAGCCAAACCATTGCCATACTGCATGATAAGGCTCAGTTTGTGCGGGTAACCAGTGCCGGTATGAGAGAAAGTCATGTTCATGATGTCACTATTACTAAAGAAGCGCCTAATTACCGCGCCGAGTAATTGACTTCAACCTCGTCCCAATCCCCAAATTCTGATCGTTCCCGCGCTCCAGCGTGGGAATGCAGCCATGCCGCTCCGGCAGCATGGCGCGCAGAGCGTCCGCAGAAACATTTCCATGGAAACCAGGGGAATGTGTGATCCATTTTTAGTAATCAATACATAAAACAATACCGTGAAACAAGAATCCACCAACATCCACACCCACAAAATCCTTATTTTAGATTTCGGATCACAATATACCCAATTAATTGCTCGCCGAATTCGCGAAATTGGAGTTTATTGCGAAATATATTCCTGTGAATGCAGCGATGACGAAATTAAAAACTTTGCTCCCAATGGCATTATATTATCGGATTTGTTACGGTATGCAGACCATGACCGAGCAACTGGGCGGCAAGGTTGAAACCTCCGATCATAGGGAGTTTGGTTATGCCCAAATCAGAGCACGTGGACATTCAAAACTATTGGCCGGCATTGAAGATCATCTTTCTGCCGAAGGCTTTGGCTTGCTGGATGTGTGGATGAGTCACGGTGATCGTGTTGTTGATTTGCCGGTAGGGTTCAATATGATTGCCAGTTCAGACGGTGCGCCGATTGCCGGTATTGCCAATGAAGAAAAATCTTTTTACGGCTTACAGTTCCACCCTGAAGTGACACATACCAAACAAGGTGGGCGGATTCTATCGCGTTTTGTGCTGGATATTTGCGGCTGTGAGGCGCTATGGACAGCCAGTAACATCATTGAAGACAGCATTAATGCCGTGCGAGAAAAAGTGGGCAACGATCACGTTATTCTAGGGTTGTCTGGAGGCGTTGATTCGTCCGTTGTTGCCGCGCTACTGCATAAAGCCATTGAAGATCAATTAACCTGTGTTTTTGTCGATACCGGTTTGCTGCGTTTGCACGAAGGCGACCAGGTAATGGCAATATTTGCTGAGCATCTGGGGGTTAAAGTGATCAGGGTGGATGCTGAGCAACGTTATCTGGAGGCTTTGAATGGAGTCTCGGATCCAGAGCAAAAGCGCAAAATTATCGGCAACCTGTTCGTTGAAATTTTTGATGAAGAGGCGGCGAGAATAACCGATGCAAAATGGTTGGCACAAGGCACGATTTATCCTGATGTGATTGAATCAGCGGGTTCCAAAAGCGGTAAGGCGCATTTGATAAAATCGCATCATAATGTCGGTGGTTTACCTGAAAATATGCTTTTAAAACTGATTGAACCGTTGCGCGAATTGTTTAAGGATGAAGTGAGAAAATTAGGTGTGGAGTTAGGTTTGCCAGCCGATATGGTTTTTCGTCATCCATTTCCTGGTCCTGGTTTGGGTGTAAGAATTTTGGGCGAAGTGAAAAAGAAATATGCTGACTTATTGCGTCAGGCCGATGCGATTTTTATTGAAGAGCTGTATCGCCATGATCTTTATGACAAGGTTAGTCAGGCTTTTGCAGTATTTCTGCCGGTTAAATCAGTCGGTGTGATGGGTGATGGCCGGCGTTATGATTATGTTATTGCCATCCGTGCCGTCGAAACCATTGATTTTATGACTGCCCGTTGGGCGCACTTGCCTTACGACTTTCTTGATCTGATTTCCCGCCGAATTATTAATGAAGTTCCGGGTATCTCCCGTGTTGCTTATGACATATCGGGTAAACCTCCTGCAACCATCGAATGGGAATAAACCTAAACACTGATGAAGCATGGATGCGTTATGCCTTCAGGTTGGCACAAAGAGCTGAGCAACAAGGTGAAGTGCCTGTTGGTGCGATAGTTGTTAAAGATGATCAATGTATTGCTGAAGGCTGGAATGCCTCAATTGCAATGCATGATCCGACTGCGCACGCTGAGATGGTGGCGTTAAGAAAGGCGGGCCTGGCGTTGGAAAATTACCGGCTGTGTGATGCTACGATCTATGTGACTTTAGAGCCTTGTGTGATGTGCATGGGAGCTATCAGTCATGCCCGGATTAAGCGTTTGGTTTTTGGTGCGTTTGATCCCAAGCGGGGAGCAGTCTGTAATGCCTTGAGTCTTACCGATGCAAGTTTCTTAAATCATCGAATTAGCTGGGACGGGGGGGTTTTAGAAATAGAATGTTCGGAACTGTTAAGAGATTTTTTCCGGGCCAGGCGCTAACGCTAGTGCTGTTACACTCTGTCCACGAAAAACACGAAAGTCACGAAATAAATTGGAGGGGCTGCATCGATACAGGAAATCACTCATTGGGTAACAATTTGCAGCATGGTAATTCCAGGAATATTTTCGTGATTTTTGTGTCGCCTAGAAGCGCCTATTTTTGTTTTTCGTGGACGAACTGCTTTTGATGTGTTTATAAGCATCGTCCTATTGGGTGTGTAACACCAGTCACGAAATCAAGATTCTCGTAATTGTTTGTACCTGTTAATCAGGGCATTCGTCGAACAATCATGGCTAGTGATGATTTCATCGTTCTGAAGTTCGGGTAAAATTACCCTGGCTAAGACTTTTCCTAATTCCACGCCCATCTGATCAAATGAGTTTATGTTCCAGATGGCGCCCTGAACAAACGTTTTATGTTCGTAAAATGCCAGTAATGAGCCCAGGGTTTTGGGCGTCAATTTTTTAAACAGGAAAGAAGATGATGGTTTATTGCCTTCAAACACCTTGGATGCGACTAGTATGGGATCGGCTTGTTCGGCAGGGGTGAGTTTCTTTTTGACTTCTTCAGCCGTTATGCCGTTCATTAGCGCTTCTGGCTGTGCGAGAAAATTTGAGATCAAAATATCGTGATGCTCCGGCAGCTTGTAATGACTGTTTGCCGCAGCCAAAAAATCGCAGGGTATGAGCTTGGTTCCCTGGTGTATCAGCTGGAAAAAAGCATGTTGGCCATTGGTGCCCGGTTGTCCCCAAATAATCGGTCCGGTGCTGTAATCCACTTTTTCACCCTGCAGGGTAATACTTTTGCCATTGCTATCGCCTTGTTGAAAGTAATCGGCGAAATAACATAGAGATTGGTCGTAAGGCAATAAGGCATGAGATTCAGCATTGAAGAAATTGTTATACCATATTCCGAGTAAGCCCATGATTACCGGTATGTTTTGTTCATAAGGCGTGTTGCGGAAATGTAAATCGGCTTCATGTGCGCCTTGCAAGAGTTCCTCAAAATTGTCCATGCCGATATATAAAGCAATGGATAAGCCTACTGCGGACCAAAGAGAATAACGTCCACCCACCCAGTCCCAGAATTCGAACATGTTGTTTGTATCTATTCCAAATTTGGCAACATTTTCCGTATGAGTTGAAATAGCCACAAAGTGTTTGGCAATGGTCAGTGGATCTTTTGCCCTATCAAGAAACCAGTTTTTTGCGGATTTTGCATTCATCATCGTCTCTTGTGTGCTAAATACTTTGGAGGCGACAATAAACAGAGTGGTTTCTGCAGATAATGGCTTTAACACTTCAACAATATTGGTCTGATCAATATTGGAGACATAATGCACCTTTAATGCGTCTGAGCTGTAAGGCGTTAGTGCCATTGAAACCATTTTAGGTCCTAAGCCGGAGCCGCCAATGCCAATGTTGACAATATCGGTGATGGCTTTTCCGGTATACCCTTTCCATTCGCCTGAACGGACAGACGCACAGAAAGTTCGCATTTTGCTCAAAACCCGGTTAATTTCGGGCATGACATCCTGTCCATCAACATAAACCGGATGATTGCTTCTATTGCGTAAGGCGGTGTGCAGGACGGCCCGATGTTCGGTGGTGTTGATTTTTTCACCCGAAAACATGGCTTTAATTTTTGCATCCAGCCCGGCATGATTGGCGAGGTCTATTAACAAAGGTAGAGTTTGATCTGCTATTCTGTTTTTGGAGTAATCAAATAGAATCTCATTAAAATTAACCGAGAACTTATTGAACCGATTGGTGTCTCCTTTGAAAGCATCGCAGAGGGAATTATTTTTGGTTTGATGGTAATGGCTTTGTAATGCAGTCCACGCTTTTGAGGTAGTCAAAGATGACATGTTTTTAGGCTCCGTTTAAAATAAATTGGTTTAAGTCTACGAAAAGGACGGTCGGATAGCAATAGCGCAATAGGTGCATTACCATTCACTTATATAGCGCCGGTTGGAGGCGGGTTTCCCATCAATTCCTTTATTTAGATAAGGGGGTGTGCTAGAGTTTGCATTGCTAGGGGGCAGTTATATAGCAAATGCAGGTTATTTTTGATGAAATCAAACTTATAAAGAGCATTAAAATTTTTTCATATAATAATAATTATTTATCAAAACAGGAAGGTATTATGAACACAGCACAACTAATAAGAAAGGGTTTCCTGGGGCTTTTGGGATTGTTTTTTTCTGCATCGTTATGGGCGCATGGTGGCGCGGCGGGTACCGATACTGACCAGTGTAAATTTGAATTGCAGCCCACCCATTGGATTCATTACACGGCTTATCAACCGCAGGCTTTTCCAGCGGAAGAATTTTGCGGCAACCTGCCGGGTACAAACACACTGACGCAACTGGTTTTTGATTATCAGGATATGAAATACAGAAACATGTTGGTTGAGTTTGAAGTGACCAAAGAGCCTGAAGGTAAGCGCGTGTTTTTTCTACCCAGTGCAAAACATAAAAAAGGTTCTGTTAATTTGGAGTTGCCAAATGGCGTGCCAGAACCAGGCCAATATCTGATTCATATTACCTTGGTACCCGATCCGTCTGATACGGAACAGCGCACCCAGGGTGAAAGATTGGATGTACATATGGGTTTTAAGGCAGGCGGCGGCCAGCCAGTCAGCAAAAATAATCTGCTGCTATATGCATTTTTTGCACTTGCAGGTTTGTATGTATTGTATCTGTCAAGCGCCGGCTTTAAACGTAAAGTCGATGAGGCAATTGCAAAAATTAAAGGCTGATTAAACAGCAGATGTTACGCACTCGCCTGGAACGATCAATAAATCCCGATAGTTTTGTGAAATGTGATCTATTGATTTTTAAGACGTATGCGTAACATCGATTAAACAGTTATAAAATAAAATTCTGGTAGGTTTGATTATTTGAGCTTTAGTGCACTTACTGGCAATTAATCGTAAAAAGTGCATTGCTTATGTCAAGTAAAAGAGGAAACGAATAATGGTGAAGTTATTATCGGTTGGAGTACTGGTTGTTCTTTTTTCTGCGCCTGTAATGGCTCAGGAGTATGAAGAGCATGATAGTATGCTCATGGACCACGGTGATGGCCATTTGATGGACATGGCTGGCGGCATGGTTATGGGTCAGAATACCGATACCTTGCCCGGTGGTTGCGATAGCATATCTGAAACCAAGGAAATTACCGTACATGCCGGTCATAAATATGCTGAACTGCCTAAATATTTATACCCTAAGGGCATGTTTCATTTGGAAGTGTCAGGCCCGGCTAAAATATCGGGAACACTGATTTTGCCACCAGGCGATAAAACCTATCTGGTGCATTGTGACATTGCCCAGCATATGGAAAAAGGCATGAAAGCTCAGTTAAAGGTGGGTAAAGGTGATGGTGATCTTCCGAGTATTCCAGGTGTTACAGCTTACGTAGTATCAGACGATTATAAGGCAACTTTGCCTGAATTGCTGGCTAAAGCCGAAACAGAAGCTCTTATTGCGCCTCCGGTCGTCGCAACAGCGAGTCCCGCTCCCGTAAAAACCGTGCAACAGGAAGACTCTGTTATTTCAGGCGTCACGGTGATCGGCTTGGCATTAGGCTTGCTTGCTGCTCCTTTCCTGGCGCGAAAATTCAAAGGTATGAGCGCATCAGAGGTAGTCGCCTATGTTTTTGATTTATTAAGATCGTTTATTGAGCTGGTTGTAAAGCTGTTATCCCGCTTGATAAAACTGGTTACTTCTAATAAAAACAAGATATTGCCCGAAAAATAAATACTGACACCATAGAAAGCCCTGTGCTCTTCGAACGCAGGGTTTTTTTTTGAGAGAAATAAATGCAAGAAACATTGAGTGGTGTATGGGGGCTGTTTTTCAGTGCATTTATATCATCAACGATTGCTCCGGGTGGTTCTGAAGCCGTTTTGGCTTACATGGTCTCTGAAGGAGATTATCAGGTTAAACTTCTGGTTATTGTGGCGTCGCTAGGCAACACCCTGGGTGCAATGACAACATGGGGATTAGGGACATTAGCGGCAAAAAAATTTCCAGTCGCTACTCTTTTGCCAGAGAAAAAACAGAACGCATTGAATGTTGTAAAAAAAAGAGGTATCTGGGTTCTGTTTTTTTCATGGTTGCCGGTGATAGGCGATGCTTTATGTTTTGCGGGTGGATGGTTAAAGCTCCCCTTGTTGCCAGCCTGTTTAGTCATTTTGTCAGGTAAATTTGGCAGGTACGCCGTGATAGCATGGATGTTTGTATGAAGCTAAGAAATAGCCCGGGCCAATGATAAACTTAAAAATTAATAGTATTAAAATTCAAAGAGGTTGTTGTGTTACGCCATTTTCCCAGTAGTAATATTGCTTATGCTCATAGAAAACGGGACTATTTTATTGCGGCATTTACTTTTTTTTGCGTAGCAATCTGTTTGATTAGCGATGCCAACGCCAGTATGGAAAAACAAAATGCGCTAGGGGTGAGCGGTTGGGTATTTTTAATTGGCTTGTTACTCGGTGAAAATAGAGAAGTTAGAATGCAGGTTATCATCGCTGTCATTTTTGCTACTATCGGGGAACATTTTGCGTCTCCTTTTATGGGTGGCTATACCTACCGATTTGGAAATGTACCTGCTTATGTGCCGCCTGGTCACGGTATGGTTTATTTAACTGCTGTTGCATTGGCGCGTTCCGGCTTGTTTTTAAGATATGCCAGAGAAATCACCGCCCTGGTGATAATGGTTTGTGGCTCATGGTCACTTTGGGGCATCAGCGGCTTTGCGCAGCAGGGTGATGTCGTGGGTGCATTACTGTTTTGTGTGTTTTTGGTTTATCTATTTAAAGGACGCTCGCCGATGGTTTATCTTGCGGCCTTTTTTATTACTACATGGCTGGAATTAATAGGCACAGCCGTTGGTACCTGGAAATGGGCAGCAATCGATCCGGTTCTGGGTTTGCCTCAGGGTAACCCGCCCAGTGGCGTCGCTGCCTGGTATTGTCTGGTTGATGCGGTAGCCATAGGCGGAGCACCTTTTATTTTAAGTGGTTTTAAAAATTCACGTGAGTGGTTGAAATCTGCGAAAGCGCGAAAAGATGCTTATCAGGGGGCAGGAAATGAATAACGGGTTTTTTCAAATCGCATAGTTAGGACGGATGATATAGCGTAAATCCATAGTCGACTAAGCCAAATACAAATACTGGGCAGAGTGCCTCTGCCATAAATCGAGATGCAATCAGCAATTGACAAAGAGGAAATGGTATGGAACGTCGTAATTTTATTCGCTTAAGTGTGGCCAGTATTGGCGCAGGCATTGTTGCACCGGCAATTGTCTTGGCTGATAGTGAAAAACAGGTAAAGGGAGCAAGCGATATTTATTATACAAAGGAAGATCCGGGCCGCTGGAGCGGGAAGGTTGAAACCCATTTACCCAGCATTGAAATAGAAAAGGCGGGCAGAAAAATAACCTTAAAAGTTGTAACAGCTCATGAAATGAAAGGTTACGAACACTATATTGTTAAACATGTGTTATTGGATAGTAACCATAAATTTTTAGACGAACATATGTTTGATCCTGCCAAAGACAAGGCGGCAATATCAACTTTTACGCTACAGGACTACAGCGGGCCGATTTACGTGTTGAGCATGTGTAACAAACATGATCTTTGGTTAAACGCGGCTGAAGTGTAAATTCCAGGTCGGGTTAGCGTTTAGCGTAACCCGGCATCTCTGTTGCGAAGTGCCACTCGCATAGGTAAGCCGTTTTCAAATCATCCTATGCTTGAAGCCTAAAGTCCAAACCCTGTGAATGGCTAACTACAAATCCTTACAGCCAAATCCAGCCAGGATTTTAGTCATTGCCATGCGTCACCCGGGTGATATGCTGCTAACTATACCTTTATTACATTGGTTAAAACAAGCTTACCCGGACTCCCAGTTAAACAGACAAACAATTGGTCATGGATATTATTACCCTTGCAAAACTATAATGTTTCGTTTTGATACGGAAATCACTCCAGTCAAATGGGCGTCCTGGTCTACTGTTTTTTTTTCGTTCAAAATTCCCTTCCATTAAAGGCAGGACGCCAGCAATTAAATAATCTCCAGCTGTGTCAAGGAAACGCGGATGGTGTTCCCTGTCATTTAGAGGGCTCGCAGCTATTCACCCTTTGGGTGACGATATACAATTTGGTATCTCTTTGAATTTTTTCGTGCTTTTTGTGTTTTTCGTGGATCAAATGATTTTTCTAGGTTCATAAGAAATCCGGTGAAAACAAATCGATTTTTTGCATTCTCGCTCCAGCCAAGCTATTGCTCAAGGGATTTAATAGCCAATTGGGACGGCAGGGATTTCAGAATAGCGTTAAAATGCCACTAAAAATTAACTTTATAATTTTCGAGACATGAATTTTAATATGACATTGGCTCAACGAGTACAGTCGCGCATACTTGAATATGGAAGTTTTATTACTGTTTTATTTGTAGTTTCAATCTATTTGTCAACAAGTTTAGCGATAATTCTATCAGGCTTGCTGGGCTTGTTCTGGTTGCTTTCTGCCCAATTTATGGTGCTACCTGGCACATTAAAGAAAAACCCTGTTACTGCCTGGTCTTTGCTTTTGTTTTTGTGTTTTATCTTTGGGTTATGTTATAGCAGTGCAACATATGGCGAAGCCTTCTCTATGCTAATGAAATATAGGGAGTTATTATTCATTCCGGTTTTAATTCCATTTTTAACTACAGAGCGCTATCGCTGTTGGGTATGGAAAGCCTTTGTTATCGCATCTGTGCTTATACTGCTGATTTCCTACTTAATGGATATCGGCTTTCTTGATCTTAACAAGCATGGCGATCCCGCTTTCAAGAGTCGCATTACGCACAGCATTTTTATCTCCTTTTTTGCCTTCTTTTGTGCTCACAAAGCCTATGACGGCAAGCGTTATGCAAAACTGTATTGGGTTCTGTTCATATTCTCTGTGTATAACCTTTTTTTTATAGTTGAAGGGCGTACGGGGCAATTAATCGCTGTTTCATTAGTTCTATTGTTCGGAGTGCAGCGTTTCACTAAGAAAGTACTTTTGTTCACAGTGCTAGTTGTGGCTATCTTGTTGGCTCTTTTCCTTGCTTTTTCGGATAAGGCAACACGAATCAATGAAGGCATTGCCAGCACTCAAGCTTATTTACAATCACACCCGGAGAAGACCGAAGTTTCCATGGGAGCGAGATTTACTTTCTGGAGAGACTCATTAAGATTGATCGCCGAAAAGCCTTTATTGGGTCATGGTACAGGTAGTTTTGCAAAGGAATATCAACGAATTACTCGCAACGAACACTTGATAGCAAAAAACCCCCACAATGAATTCTTAATGATAAGTGTTCAATTAGGTCTATTAGGATTGTTAATCTATTTAGGGTTTCTTGCGAGTCAGTATTACTATGCGAAAAAATTGCCCAATAAAGAAAAATGGCTTGCCCAAGGCGTTTTGCTCTCTTTAATTGTGACCAGCTTATTCAACTGCCCTCTTATGGATCACGCAGAAGGGCATTGGTTTACTACTATGATAGCTTTGTGCTTTGCTTCACTTGAAGTCGGCGTTAAAGCTGAAATAAACCATGCTTAGTGTAATTATCATTACCAAAAATGAAGGCACTCATATTGGTCCTTGTTTGCAATCCATATTATGGGCAGATGAAATTATTGTGCTCGACTCAGGTAGCGAAGATGATACCGTCGAAATATGTAAACAATTTACTGATAGTGTATTTATTACGAACTGGCCGGGTTTTGGCATCCAAAAACAACGCGCTTTAGATAAAGCTCAGGGAGATTGGGTTTTGTCGATTGATGCCGACGAAGTTGTAACCACAGAGTTAAGAACGGAAATAGAAAAAGCTCTCCAGCAAGAGCAGTTTAATGGCTATGACATCCCTCGTCTTTCCAGTTATTGCGGCAAGCAAATCCGTCATGGCGGTTGGTGGCCTGATTATGTGCTCAGGTTATTTCGTCGTGATACCGGCTATTTTACTGAATCAGTCGTGCATGAGCGTATTGTTGTGCAGGGTGAAATTGGTAAATTAACTTCACCGCTGCTACATGATGCCTTTGTAAGTCTGGATGAGGTCTTGCGCAAAGTTAATGACTATTCGTCGTTAGGCGCAGGAATGCTTCAGCAAAGAGGAGTGCAGTCATCCATAAGCAAAGCTATATTCAAAGCATTGTGGATTTTTATTCGAACTTATTTGCTTAAAGCTGCTTTTTTGGATGGACGGCAGGGCCTAATGATGTCAATTTCAAATGCCGAAGGAACCTATTATAAATATGTTAAATTGCTGGAATTGCAAAACCGGCAAAGCCATCAAGAATGAACTTGATATCTGTTATTGTAACTACCTATAACTGGCCATCAGCATTAAGACTTTGTTTGGAAAGTCTATTTGCCCAGCAGGACAAAAATTTTGAAATTATTATCGCAGATGATGGATCCAGTCCGGCTAATCTTAAATTAACTCAGGCCTATTGTGCGAATAGCCCGGTTTCTATTAGCTATATTCATCATGACGATCAGGGTTTTAGAGCGGGAACCATTAGAAATAAGGCGGTTGCACAGAGCAAAGGAGCGTATTTACTCTTTATTGATGGCGACTGTGTTCTTTTACCTGACTTTATTGCCCGGCATCGTCAACTTGCCGCGATGGGCTGTTTTGTTCCTGGAAACCGGGTTTTATTAAGCCAGGCGTTTACCCGGAAAGTTATTGAACAGCAGATTCCATTATATGCAAAACCTTTTTACTATTTTCTTTTCCTTTGGGTACAAAAAAAAATTAATAGGGTTTCCGGGTTTCTTTATTTACCATTAGGTTTTTTAAGGCATACCCGACCCAATAAGTGGGAAAAAGCCATGACTTGTAATCTGGGCCTATGGAAAAATGATTTTATTCGCGTCAATGGTTTTGACGAGTTGTTTGAAGGCTGGGGTTTTGAAGATTCTGATCTGGTTATTCGTTTAATACATGCAGGGATTGTGCGTAAGGAGGGGCGCTTTGCTGCGGTTGTGCTACATTTGTGGCATCCTCATAATGACAAAAGCAAGCAAGACCGGAACTATCGGCGATTACTGGAGCGCTTGCATCAACAGGATTTTATTCTCGCAGAAAAAGGTGTTTCTCAGTATCTTGAGACTACTTTAAAACAATAATTAGCGGAATAAATTTCGCAGCTTAATGAATCTTCAGGAAATATGAAAAAAAAACCACAAGCAAGTACTCAGGTATATAAGCGATTATTAAGCTATGTAAGGCCTCACCGTGGTCTGTTTGTTATTAGTGTTGTAGGCTTCTTTCTCTACTCAAGTACTGAGTCATTGTTTGCGATAATGATTAAGCACATTATTGACACGTTGCAAACAGAAACACGAGAGGGAATGTATTATTTGCCGCTACTTTTTTGTGGCTTAATGGTGGTGCGTGGCATTGGTGCTTATTTGGGTAATTATTTTTTGGCAAAAGTATCTGTAAATGTTGTGCATAAATTGAGATGTCAAATCTTTGATCAGTACACACGGTTACCGACGGCTTATTTTGATGCCAACAATAGTGGCTATATGATTTCAAGGATCACTAATAATGTTGGTGAAGTTACCAAAGCAACTACGGATGCATTGCGTACATTTCTGCGCGAGGGATTGACTACGGTAGGCTTGTTGGCTTATTTGTTTTATTCAAACTGGATGTTATCACTGGTATTTCTTGGCATAGCCCCGATTATTGTCTTGCTGGTGAATTATGTCAGTAAGCGCCTCCGAGCCATCAGTAAGAATATACAAAATTCGATAGGCGATATGACGCATATAACATCGGAATTGGTGACCGGGCATCGGGTGGTGCGCAGCTACGGAGGAGAAGCGTATGAATGTCAGCGGTTTCTGGAAAGTAGTTTATACAATCGGCGTCAATCGTTAAAACTGGCAACAACAACGGCGGTACATAACCCGATAATGCAACTTATCATAGCGATGGCATTGGCGTTTTTAATGTATATGGCTTTGTTTTTTATGAAGCAATCCAGTGTTGGTGAATTTGTGGGTTACTTGACGGCAGCTTTTTTATTGCCCAGGCCTATCAGGCAGTTAAGTGATGCAAATGGGGATGTTCAAAAAGGTATTGTGGCCGCCAAATCGTTGTTTGATGTCCTGGATGAACCAGGCGAGGTAGATGACGGCACATATCAGACTGATAATTGTAAGGGAGCCCTGGAATTTAAAAACCTTTCATTTCAATATCCGGGTGCCAATCAGTTAGCACTAAAAAATATAGATTTTAAGATTGAACCCGGACAAACGATTGCTCTGGTTGGGGCGTCAGGTGGTGGTAAAAGTACCCTGGCTAATTTGGTGTCAAGATTTTATCCCCATGACACGGGTGAAATTTTATTGGATGGCGTGGAAATAAATGCCTATCAATTGGCAAATTTAAGAAAGCAGATAGCATTGGTTAATCAACAAGTCACTTTATTCAATGATACGATAGCGAATAATATCGCTTATGGTGCATTGGCAACAGCAACTCGAAGCGAAATCACTGCTGCTGCAACCGATGCCTATGCAATGGAATTTATTAGTAAACTGGATCAGGGTCTTGATACGGAAATTGGTGAAAATGGCGTCAAGTTATCGGGCGGTCAAAGGCAAAGATTAGCTTTGGCCAGGGCATTATTGAAAGATGCGCCGATACTGATACTGGATGAAGCAACCTCGGCATTGGATACCGAATCGGAACGGTATATTCAGGCGGCGTTGCAAAAAGTCATGCGTAATCGGACGACTCTGGTCATAGCTCATCGCTTATCGACTATTGAAAATGCAGACGTGATTTTAGTGATGGATCATGGGCGCATTGTAGAAAAGGGCTCTCATAAAGAGCTTATTGAAAAAAATGGAGCATACGCTCGCTTGCATCAAATACAGTTTAAGGAGCGCCCTGAAAAAAATGATTAACACGGTGAAAGTCTTTATTGTTGAGGGGGCGTTATTTTGAAGACATTTATGTCAGAACTTGAGGAGCATCAGTCCATGATAGCCCGATTGGCTGATTGCGCTGGGGTGATTGAAGCTGCAGGAGAGTTGCTGATAAATACCTTAAAGCAGAGTGGAAAGGTATTGTTATGTGGCAATGGTGGCAGTGCTGCTGATTGTCAACATATCGCGGCAGAATTTGTGGTGCGTTATGAAAAAAAACGCCAGGCAATGGCGGCTATTGCCTTGACTACAGACAGCTCTATTTTGACAGCACATGCCAATGATTTTGATTTTGAAACGGTTTTTTCACGCCAGGTTGAGGCTCTTGGCAATGAAAAGGATTGTTTGATTGCTATTTCCACATCAGGGAAAAGCAAAAATATACTAAGAGCTGTCGAAGCTGCAAAGTCGAAAGGCATGATTGTTATCGGATTAACCGGTTGTGAGGGTGGGGAGCTGAGTAAGCAGGCTACGGTTTCAGTTATCGTTCCTTCGGTGGTAACGGCAAGGATTCAGGAGGCGCATATTCTAATTGGTCATTGGTGGTGTGGCGCGATTGAGGAGGCATTAAGTGTTAGTAACAACGCCTGAGTTTGGATCTGCTCGCATCATTGTAATCGGTGATGTTATGCTGGATCGTTATTGGTCCGGGCAGGCTTCACGTATTTCTCCTGAAGCACCCGTGCCAGTAGTTAAGGTTAAGTCTGTTGAGGACCGCATAGGCGGTGCTGGCAATGTCGCCCTTAATATCGCCAAATTAGGCGGCAAAGTCATATTGCTGGGTGTTGTTGGCGATGATGCCGAGAGCGAGATTCTAAAGCAATTACTGGAAGATGAAGGAGTGGTTTGTGATTTTGTAGTTGAGAAGTCGCTGCGTAGCATCTGCAAATTACGTGTCATGGCACAGCATCAACAATTGATTCGGCTGGATTTTGAAGATACACCCATAAAGTTTGATCGAAATGCCTTAAAGGAGGCTTTGGTTAGACATTTGCCGGAAAATGATGTTGTTGTTTTTTCGGATTATGGCAAGGGAACTCTGGCGGATGTATCAACGTATATTAATTCAGCAAAGGCGTTGATTATCAGCGTTATGTCCAGGCCGATCTGATAACGCCAAACTTGGCTGAATTACTAGCCGTGGTGGGTTCTTGTGAAAATGAACAGCAATTGATCGAAAAGGGGCGAGAACTTTTAGCTCAGTATCAAATTCCAACGCTTTTATTGACTCGCGGTGAAGCGGGCATGACGTTGATACAGAATGATCAGGTACATTCATTGCCGGCGCAAGCCAAAGATGTATTTGATGTAACTGGAGCCGGAGATACGGTTATAGCCGTGATGGCTTTAGGTGTCTCGCTTGGCATGCCCTTATCTGAGTCTATGTATCTGGCTAACTTGGCGGGCGGTATTGTTGTTGGCAAACTCGGAACATCAACGGTATCTATGCAGGAATTGACGCGTGCAATGCACGGCGATAGAGATTCCTTATATGGCATTGTTTCCGAAGATGAGTTGGCTAAACTTTTTGCTCGTGCAAAAGCCCATGATGAAAAAATTATTATGACCAATGGTTGTTTTGATTTGCTACATGCAGGGCATGTGACATACCTGGAGCAGGCAAAAGCGCTGGGTGACCGCTTGTGTGTAGCAGTTAATTCCGATGCGTCAGTCAAGCAACTTAAGGGCGAGTCGCGGCCTATTAATCGTTTACAGGAGCGCATGACGGTTTTGGCCGCGTTAGCTTGTGTGGATTGGGTTGTTGCATTTGCAGAAGAAACACCTGAGCGCTTGTATTGCAAGTTGTTGCCGGATGTTATCGTTAAAGGGGGTGATTATAGTCCCGAGCAAGTCGCTGGCGGCGACTGCGTCATTAAGGCGGGTGGTGAGGTAAAGATATTACAGTTTGTCGATGGTCAATCGACAACAGCGATGATTAACAAGGCGAGGGGGGCGGAATGATTATTGTTACAGGTGGCGCAGGTTTTATAGGCAGTAATCTGATTCGGGCATTAAATCAGCGTGGCGAAAGTAATATATTGCTGGTCGACCATCTGGTAAATGGTCGAAAAATGCACAATATGGCGGATCTTGATATTGCTGATTACCTGGATAAAGCGGAGTTTATCGAGCAGATTGAATCACCGACATTTTTAAATGGCGTACGGGCAGTTTTTCATCAGGGCGCTTGTTCTGCAACCACGGAATGGGATGGGCAGTATGTCATGATGAATAATTATGATTATTCGAAACGCCTGTTGCATGGTTGCATTGCAAAGAATATTGCTTTTATCTATGCCTCATCCGCGTCAGTATACGGAAATGGAGAGCATGGGTTTCGTGTTGATCGCAGTTGTGAGCATCCTATCAATATGTATGCTTATTCAAAGTTTCAATTCGATCAATATGTCCGGCGTGTATTGCCTGAAACAAAGAGTCCGATTGTAGGGTTTCGCTATTTTAATGTCTACGGCCCAAGAGAGCAGCATAAAGGTTCGATGAGCAGTACAGCGTTCCATTTTAATCGACAAGTTATTGAGCAAAAAAAAGCGAAATTGTTTGAGGGCTGTGATGGTTTGGCTAATGGCGAACAAAAACGCGACTTTGTATATGTTGATGATGTGGTCGATGTGAATTTATGGTTTTTAGATCACCCGGAGCAGCGTGGAATTTATAATGTAGGAACAGGAAAGGCGGAAACTTTTAATACCGTCGCTAAAGCGGTTATTGATTGGCACAAAGAAGGTTCTATTGAATACATCCCATTT